>JANJUA010000275.1 GCA_024710825.1 Solirubrobacteraceae bacterium | reverse complement strand
CGGCGGCCTCCTGCAGCACCGAGCCGTCGCCGACGACGGCCACCCGCGCCACGCCGGGCTCGGTCGCCCCCGGGACGTGCGCGAGGTCGGTGGTCGTGACCACGCTCTGGCCGTGGCGCGAGATCCGCTGCGCCAGCCGCTCGCGGCGCTCGGGATCGAGCTCGCTCATCACGTCGTCGAGCAGCAGGAGGGGTGCCGCGCCGCGGGCCTCGGCCAGCGCCTCGCGCTCGGCGAGCAGGAGCGCGAGGAGGCCGAGGCGCTGCTCGCCCTGCGAGCCGTACGCGCGCAGATCGCGTCCGTCGCGCTCGAAGACGAGGTCGTCCCGGTGCGGGCCGTGACCGGTGAAGCCGCGCTGTAGATCGCCGTCGAGGCGCTCGGCGAGCTCCTCGGCCAGCTCGTCCGGGGTGGCGGCCCGCGAGCGGGGCCGGTAGCGCAGGGCGGCCGCACCGGCAAGACCGAGCTCGTCCGCGAGGGTGGCGAATCCGGCGGCGACGAGGGCCACGGCCGCCTGGCGGTCGTCGCGCAGCGCGATGCCGTGCCGCGCGAGCTCGGCGTCCCACGCGGGCAGCGACGCCCGGCTGCCGCGCCCCGCGCGCACACGCTGCAGCAGGGCGTTGCGCTGGGCCAGCGTGGCGGAATAGGCGCGCCGCGTCTCCGCCCGCGACGGCCAGAGGGCGGCCACCAGGCTGTCGACGTGCGCGCGACGCAGCGACGGCGCTCCCTTGACCAGCTCCAGGCGATCGGGCAGGAAGACCGACACGAGCGGCCGCGTCGCCACGTCCAGGAGACGATCCACCGGTGCCCCGTCGGCCTTGAGGCGCTTGGCCTCGCCGGGCTGGAAGCCGACGCTCAGCGAGTGCGGCGCGCCGTCGCCGTCGCGGGCGTCGACCTCGACCCTCGTGGCCTCCGCGCCGAAGCGCACGAGCTCACGCTCGTTGCTCGTCCGGCAAGAGCGGCCGGTGCAGCCGAAGTACAGCCCCTCGAGCAGGTTCGTCTTGCCCGCCCCGTTGCGGCCGTGCAGGACCGTCATGCCGGCGCCGACGGCGAGCTCCGCCGCGGCATAGGAGCGAAAGTCGCGCAGCCGCAGGCGGGTGACGATCACACGTTCAGGCGGATCGGCATGATCAGGTAGAGGAACCCGCTGCCGTCGGCCGCCTCGATGAGCCCGGGGCGCAGCGGGCTGATCAGCTTCAGCACCAGGTCGCCGGACTCGACGCTCTCGAGCCCGTCGCGCAGGAACTCCGGGTTGAAGCCGATCTCGAACGGCTCGCCGGAGAACGCCACCGGGACCGTCTCGCTCGCCTCCCCGACGTCCGGGGTCTGCGCCGAGACGGTGACCTCGCCCTCTCGGAACGCGAGCCGCAGCGGTGCGTTCTTCTGAGCCAGCAGCGAGATGCGGCGCACCACCTCGGTGAGCTCGTCGCCGGCGAGGCGCAGCTCGTGCTCGTAGGCGTCGGGCAGGAGCTGGCGGTAGTTCGGGAACTGACCGTCGATGAGACGCGAGCTGAGGACGGCGCCGCCGGCCTCGAAGACGATCTGGTTGGCGCGCACGCCCACGCTGAGCGTCTCGTGGTCGGCGCTCTGCACCAGCCGCACGAGCTCCTGCAGGGCCCGGGCCGGCACGTTGGCCTCGAACGCGGCGCTCAACTCCGTCTCCAGCGGCGTCTCCTTCACCGACAGGCGGTAGGAGTCGGTGGCGACCATGCGCAGGTCGCGGCCGGATGCCGAGACGAGGATGCCGGTCAGGATCGGGCGGGTCTCGTCGCGTGAGGCGGAGCGAGCGACCTTGCTGACGGTCTCGACGAACGCGGCGGCCGGAACCTCGACGACCGAGTCTCCACCCGCCTCGGGCAGCGGTGGGAAGTCCTCGGACCGCAGCGTGCGGATGTCGAAGGTCGCCGAGCCGGAGGTGATCTCCACGTCCTGGTTGGCGGGGCGCAGCTCGAGCGTGACGCTGTCGCCCGGCAGCGCCCGGACGACGTCGAGCGTCAGCCGGGCGGGAAGGACGGCGGCGCCGGGCCGCTCGACCTCGGCGGCGAGCGGCACGCGGAGCCCGACCTCCATGTCGGTGGCGCGGAGCTCGACCTCGCCGTCCTGCGCCACGAGCTGGACGCCGGAGAGAGCCTGCACGGCGCTGCGGGTCGACGCCACGCGCGAGACCGTCTGGAGCTGCGCGAGGAGGTCGGCGCTCGAGCAGGTGATCTTCACGATGGATGCCTCTCGGTGGGGTTGGGAGTCGTAGGGCCTGTGAACGTGTGGATGAGCCGCATGATTCCCCGGGGACATCGGGGTTCGTCGAGTGAACGGCGTGTGGATGGACGGTGGAGCATCGCACGGCGGGCGGTCGTCACGCGCGGGCTCGGAGACGGTCAGTCAGGTCCCGCACCAGACGGTTGGCCTCGGGATCGCTCGCGATGCGCTCGGCGGTGCGCCTGCAGGCGTGCATGACGGTCGTGTGGTCGCGCCCTCCGAACGCGCGACCGATGGCCGGCAGCGTCTGGTCGGTGAGCTCGCGCGCGAGGTACATGGCGACCTGGCGCGGCCAGACGAGCCGCTGGGCACGGCCGCTGGACAGGAGCTCGGCGGTCGTGAGGCCGAAGCTGTCGCAGATCGCCTGCTGGACCTCGTCGATCGAGCGGCGGGTCGGGCGCTCCTGGCGGTAGAGACCGTCGAGGACCTCGGTGGCGAGGTCGGCGTCGACGGGCCGCCCGGTGAGGGAGGCGAACGCGACGACGCGGATCAGCGCGCCCTCGAGGACGCGGATGTTGTCGGTGATCCGCTCGGCGATGACCTCGAGCGCGCGCGGCTCGGCGAGCTCGATGCGGTCGTGCTGGGCGCGCTTGCGGAGGATCGTGAGGCGCGTGTCGGGGTCGGGCGCCCGGACGTCGGTGAGCAGCCCCGACTCGAAGCGCTCGCGCAGGCGGTCCTCGAGCCCGGCCAGGTCGCGGGGCGTGCGGTCGGAGGTCAGCACGAGCTGGCTGCCGGTGTCGTACAGCGCGTTGAACGTGTGGAAGAACTCCTCCTCCGTGCGCGCCTTGGACTCGAGGAACTGGACGTCGTCGACGAGCAGCACGTCGACGTGGCGGAAGCGCGCCTTGAAGGCCTCGACGGAGCCGGTCTGGAGCGCCGACACGAACTCGTTGGTGAACGACTCGATCGTGGCGTAGCGGACGGTCAGCCCGCCGCCGTAGGCCTGGAGGTAGTTGCCGATCGAATGCAGCAGATGCGTCTTGCCGTTCCCGGGCGGGCCGTAGATGAACAGCGGGTTGTAGGCCTGCCCGGGCATCTCGGCCACCGACAGAGCGGCGGCGTGGGCCAGGCGGTTGGAGTCGCCGATGACGAACTGCTCGAAGGTGAGCTTGGGCTGGAAGGTGGGAGTCGGCGCGGGTGCCGGCGCGCTGCGGGCGGGATCGCTGCGCTGGGCCGGCGGGCGGCGCGAGGCCTCGTCGGCGGTCGTGACGTCGACGGTGATTCCGGGGCCGAGGACGTCTTCGGCGGCTGACTGGAGCAGGCGCCCGAAGCGGTCGGCTATCCAGCGCCGGCGAGAGTCGTCGGGGCAGGCGAGCACCAGGGTCGTCGGGCCCAGGCCGACGGGCTCCAGGTGGGAGAGCCAGATGTCGAAGGTGGAGTCCGGCACCGCGCGGCGCAGGTGGGCGAGGATCTCGGGCCAGGCGTGTTCGAGCTCCGTGGTCACGGACAGGGGTCGGCCTGCTCCTTCGAGCGGTCGGGGTGGATGGAGATGGAGGGGCCCGAGGGCCCCGGACGACCGAAGCTATCAAGGGTCGCCTGGTGCACGCCCCGGCGGGCCCGGGCGAGGTCGCAAATGCCGACGAAAAGCTCGAGACGCCCGTGTGCAAGGGATGTGCACACGGTGTGGACGGAACGCTGCCGAGGGGAGGCGTTAGACTGCTGCGTCCCATGAAGCGCACCTACCAGCCCAAGAAGCGCAAGCGCGCCCGTACCCATGGCTTCCGGGCCCGCATGCAGACGCGCGCCGGGCGGCTCGTCCTGAAGCGCCGCCGTTCCAAGGGGCGCAAGCGCCTCACGGTCTGACCGTGACCGGGCGGGCCAAGCGAGGCCGCCTGACCCGGAGCGCCGACTTCGAGCGGGTGTACCGCCAAGGGCGCTCCCACGGGAACCGGTACCTGGTCCTGTACGCCTTCCCGCGCGTCGGTGATGCCTCGGGGCAGGCTCGCCTGGGCGTGTCCGTGTCGCGCAAGGTCGGCGGCGCCGTCGAGCGCAACCGCGTCAAGCGGCTGCTGCGCGAGGCGTTCGGCGCGCTCGAGAGCGAGTTGCCGGAGGGGCAGGACGTCGTGGTGGTCGCCCGCCCGGAGGCGCGAGAGCTGGCCGAGCGCGAGGGCCTGGCCGGTGTGCAGGGGGCTCTGGCGGAGCTGGTGGAGAAGGCCGGCGCGGCGGCGGCGGGATGAGCCGCGCGGCACGCGCAGTCGTCCTCGCCCCGATCCGCGCCTATCAGCGTTGGATCTCCCCCGGCCTCCCCCGCCGCTGCCGCTACGAGCCGACCTGCTCCGCCTACGCGGTCCAGGCCGTGCAGGAGTACGGCATACTGCGGGGCCTCGTGCTCGCGGGGTGGCGTCTTCTGCGCTGCAACCCGTGGAGTCACGGGGGTCTCGACCCCGTGTCGGCGCAGCGGCTGTTCGCTCCGTCGTCCCGGCCCCGCCACCACGCCTGAGCCACCCGCATGTTCGCCAACGTCCTCCAGCCCCTGATCGATGTCTTCGAGCAGGTCCTCCTGTTCTTCCACGACAAGGTCGGGTTCAGCTGGGGCTGGTCGATCATCGCCATGACGGCGTTCATCAGGTTCCTGATGTTGCCGCTGACGATCAAGCAGTTCCACTCGATGCAAGCGATGGCGCGTCTGAAGCCGAAGATCGACGCGCTGCGCAAGAAGTACGGGGACGACCGTCAGCGCATCAATCAAGAGATGATGAAGGTCTACCAGGAGAACAAGGTGAACCCGTTCGGGTCCTGCCTGCCCCTGGTGCTTCAGCTGCCGGTCTTCATCTCGCTGTTCTACATGCTGCAGAAGGACCTGCGGCTCGACATCTGCAACAGCACCGACCCGTGCGGACCGGGCGAGGCGTCGTTCCTGTTCATCTCGGACCTGACCGACAAGGCGACGGGCAGCACGCTGATCATCCTGATCGTGCTCTACGTGGGCTCGCAGCTGCTGTCGAGCCTGCTGATGCAGTCGGCGACCGCGGACCCGATGACGCGCAAGCTGATGCTGGTCCTGCCGTTCATCTTCGTGCCGTTCATCGTGCGCTTCCCCGCCGGTCTGATGGTGTATTGGATCACGACGAACCTGTGGACGGTGGGCCAGCAGTACGTGCTGCGCAGGACCATCAAGCACCAGGTCGAAGAGGGCGAGCTGGGCGATGACGCCGGGTTGCCCGACGTCGGGGGGGTGGCGACGGCGAAGGGCGGGGGCGGGCTGTTCAACCGCATGATGGAGCGCGCCCAGGCGGCGCAGGCCGAGCGCGCCGAGCGGCCCGGCGGCGACACCAAGACGAAGGCCAAGGCGACCGGTTCGGAGAACGGGCATGCCCCCGCGCCGAAGCGCTCGACGCCTCCCCCGTCGTCGCCGCGCAAGAAGAAGAAGCGATCGGGACGGCGCCGATGAGCGTGGAGGTGGACGTGGAGGACGTCATCGAGGAGCTCCTGGAGACGTTGAGCGACGCGCTGGGGCTCGACGCCGAGGTCGACGTGCGTCGCGAGGGCGACACCGTGACGGGCACGCTCATCGGTGACGACCTCGGGCTGTTCATCGGGCGGCACGGGCAGACGATCGATGCGGTGCAGCACCTCGCGCAGCGGATCGTGTTCCGGGGTCGGCCGAGCGAGCTGCGGATCGTGATCGACGCCGCGGGCTACCGCGACAGGCGGGCCGGAGCGCTCCGACGGCTGGCCGACGAGGCCGCTGAGGAGGCGCTGCGCTACGAGCGCCCGGTCGCGCTGGACGCGATGGTGGCGAGCGAGCGCAAGCTTGTGCACGAGCATCTGCGCGAGCGTGGCGACGTCGACACGCACAGCGAGGGCGACGAGCCCGATCGCCATCTGGTCGTCTCCCCCGCCGAGCGCGACTGATCGCGGCCGTTTCACGTTTGCTCCCCCGGTGAAACACTGGGGCCATGGATGACCGGCTGAGCGCGTTCGACGAGGGCCTCTTCGTGGGGATCCTGATCGGGGAGGGCAGCTTCGGGGGCGACGGCCGTCAGCCGCAGGTGACGCTGCGCATGCACACGCGTCACGAGGCGCTGTTCCGGTGGCTGATGGCGCGGTTTCCCCGCACGAAGCTGTATGGCCCCTACCACCACGGCGGGAGGTCCTACTACCAGTGGATGGCGCGCGGGCGCGCGTTGGTGCAGGACGTGCTGCCGCTGCTCGAGGCGCACGTGACGCCCGACGTGGACGCCCATGCGGCCTCCCGGCTCGCGGAGATGACCGAGCGCTACGCGACGGAGATCGCGCGGGAGCGGGATCGCATGGCGCGCGGTCTGTAGCGCGGACGGTGCGACGGACACCTGGGCACAGGCGCCGCGCCGCGCCGCGGGTCGCGTGTTTCACCGTCGGGTCACACGTGAAACCGAGTGACCGGGGTCGCGGAGGCGCAGCGAGCCGACCCCTTTGGCGCGAGGACCGGTTCCGTGCCGTCGGTGGAGAGCGCGACGACCGGCATCTCCGCACCCGTCAACTGTCCCGCGGCGATGGGCGGCATGGCGGTGAGCACGAAGGCTGGTCGCCCCTTAGACGCGCGCGCGCCGGCCGTTCTTAGCGACGGCGCCGTGGCGGCCGAGGCGTGCCGGCAGCGCTCTGGAGCGGGCAGCCGCGGGCGCCCTGCGTCCCGCCGTCAAGCCGCGCGGGCCGGACACCACGTGTTTCACCGTCGAGACACACGTGAAACGGCATTCCCGGCTCGGGCCGCTCGAGACGACCGCCGCGGCCCGTCGTCGATCCGCCCGAGGGCCTCGCGCCGTCTGACGCCATCGCCAGGATGTCGACGGTGACGGCCCCCTGGACAGCCCGCCTGGAAGAGCTCGCCGTCGCTCATGGCCTGCCCGACGGGGCTGTCGAGCGGCTCGCGGCG
>JANJUA010000262.1 GCA_024710825.1 Solirubrobacteraceae bacterium | reverse complement strand
CAGCGAGCCGCTGCCGCTGCAACGGGTCGCCCACGAGCTCGACATGGCCCCGAAGGACGTCCGCCGCTTCGAGGAGCAGGGCCTGCAGGCGCTGTCGCTCAGCCGTGAGCTGGACGCGCTGCGGGAAGCCGCCTGAGCAGGCGATCGCGAAGTCCCGGCGAACAACCTGGCTACCGTGACACATGTGCCCCGGCACAGGAGACTGCCGCGCCGTCCCCTGCGGACGCGCACCGACGAGCAGCTCGTCGCGGCCCTGCGGGGCGGCGACGACGAGGCGATGACCGTCATCGACGAGCGCTACCGCGGTCGTCTGCTCGCCTACGTGCGCCGCATGTCGGCGGGCGCCGACGCCGAGGACGTCGTCCAGGACGTCCTGGCCCGCGCCTACACCGCGCTGCGCGCGGACGACCGCCCGATGACGCTGCGGCCCTGGCTGTACCGCGTCTCGCACAACCGCTGCCTCGACCTGCTGCGCCGCCCGACCCCCGTCCTCAGCGACGAGATGGACCTCGGCGCCGCCCCCTCGACGCTCGGCGAGCAGGTCGCGGGCCGCGAGCGCCTCCGCCAGGTCGTCGCCGACATCCAGGGCCTGCCGGACCAGCAGCGCTCCGCGCTCATCATCCGCGAGCTCGAGGGCCTCTCCTACGAGGAGCTCGCCGACGCGCTCGACACGACGGTGCCCGCGATCAAGTCGCTGCTCGTGCGCGCCCGGATGAACCTCGCCAAGGCCGCCGAGCAGCGGGCCGAGGCCGAGCAGGCCGCGCTGCGCCGCGCCCTGCGCCCCGCGCTCGCGTAGCCGCGCTCGCGACCGCTACCGCGCCCAGCTCGTCGGCGTGCCCAGCACCGCCGCGGGGTCGCGGGCGTCCGCCGCCGCCGGCGGCGGCGGCTCGTCGCCGGCCACGAGGAACTCGAGCCGGCCGCGGCAGCGCGGACAGGCGCCGACGATCCGCAGGCCGTGGGCCGCGGTCGCGCCGAACCACTCGAACGAGCAGTCATCGCATCTGACGCGCGGACGGGGACCCATGAGGGTCACCCTAAGGCCGCGCGCCCACCGACGCTCATCGTCCATTCGTCGAGCGCGCGGCGATGACGCGCCGCGCCTCGACCCCGGCCGCTCAGCCGCCGGCGACCGCCGGCAGGATCGTCACCTCGCCGCCGCTGGAGACGGCCGTCGCCAGGCCGTCGAGGAACCGGATGTCCTCCCCGCCGACGTAGACGTTGACGAACCGCCGCAGCTCGCCGTCCTCGCCCGCGATACGGGCCTGGAGTCCGTCGTAGCGCCCGTAGAGCGCCTCCAGGACCTCGCCGACCGTCGAGCCCTCCACCGTGGTGTCGGCGTCGCCGCCGGTCGCGGCGCGTAGCTGCGTCGGGATCTTCACCGTGACGGCCATCAGACGTGCACCCCCTGCTCCACCGCCGCCTCGAAGGCCTCCAGGCGCGGCTCGATCTCGTAGGACTCGAACGTGTCGCGCACCGCGTCGAGCGTCTTCAGCCCATCGCCGGTGATCACGATCACGACCTTCTCGTCGGCGCCGATGTCGCCGCGTGCGGCGAGCTTCGCCAGCGTCGCCGTCGTCACCCCGCCGGCGGTCTCCGTGAAGATGCCGGTGGTCTCCGCCAGCAGCCTGATGCCCGCCCGGATCTCGTCGTCGTCGACCGCGTCGATCGCGCCGCCGGTCCGGCGGGCGAGCTCGAGCGCGTAGGGCCCGTCGGCGGGGTTGCCGATCGCCAGCGACTTGGCGATCGTGTCGGGCTTGACCGGACGGCAGACGTCGGCGCCGGCGTCGAAGGCCTGGGCGACCGGCGAGCAGCCGACCGCCTGGGCGCCGTTCATCGTCGGCACCGAGCCCTCGATCAGGCCGAGCTCCAGCCACTCCTCGAAGCCCTTGGCGATCTTGGTGAACAGCGACCCCGACGCGATGGGCGCGACGACGCGGTCCGGCGTCGCCCAGCCGAGCTGCTCGGCGATCTCGTAGGAGAGCGTCTTCGAGCCCTCGGCGTAGTACGGGCGCATGTTGACGTTCACGAACGCCCAGCCCTCCCGCTCGCCCGACAGCTCGGTGCACAGCCGGTTGACGTCGTCGTAGTTGCCGCGCACCTTCACGAGGTTCGTCCCGTAGACGCCGGTCGCGAGGATCTTCTGCTCCTCCAGGTCGGACGGGATGAAGACGTAGGACGGCAGCCCCAGCGCCGCGGCCTGCGCGGCGACCGCGTTGGCGAGGTTGCCGGTCGACGCGCACGCGAGCGTGTCGAAGCCGAGCTCCCTGGCGCGCTGGGAGGCGACCGCCACGACGCGGTCCTTGAACGAGTGCGTCGGGTTGTGGGCGTCGTTCTTGACCCACACCTCGCCGAGGCCGACGCGCTCGGCCAGGCGGTCGGCGCGCAGCAGCGGCGTGCAGCCGGCCGGCAGGCCGACCCGCGAGGCGCTACGCAGCGCGGGGCCGGGCGGCCCGTCGAGCGGCAGGAAGTCGCCGTAGCGCCAGATGTTCTGCGGGCCGCCCTGGATGCGGCGCCGCAGCGCGCCGACGTCGTCGACGAAGCGCGAATGGTCGTAGGCGACCTCGAGCGGGCCGAAGCACTGCTCGCATACGTACCGAGGCTCGAGCTCGTAGGTCGTCGCACATTCCCTGCACTTCAGATTGGTCCCGGCCATGATGAAACCTCCGCCGATCGGGTGGCGAAGGTCTGCAAGGAACCTGCCGCCACATCTCACAGGAATTGGCACCTTTCCCGCGTGGCGATACGCGGGGGGTTGCCGGGGTTTCATCGGGCCAGTCCCTCCACCCCTCTGGATGTGTCCAGCTATGTCGTCGGCAAGGATACACTTCCCTGAAGGCGAAGGAAGCCCCATCAGCCGATGACCGACGAGCCGCGAAGTCCCGATGCCGAACCTGCCCCGCCTTCGCAGGGGTTCGCGCGGCGCCGTCGTCCCGAGCCCGCCTGAGCAGCCCGGAGAGCCCCGCGTCGAGGAGATCGACGCCGGCGGACTGCGCTGGATCAACATCGAGCGCCCCCGCGCCATCGAGCGCGCCTGGCTCGAGGAGCGCTTCGACTTCCACAGCCTCGCCTACGAGGACGTCTTCTCGCGCAACCAGCGTCCGAAGGTCGACGAGTACGACGACTACCTGTTCGTCGTGCTGCACTTCCCGCGCTTCGACAAGCAGGTCGGGCGCCTGAACGCGGTCGAGCTGGACGTCTTCGTCGGCAGCGACTTCGTGATCACGCTGCCGGACGACCGGATCCAGCCGCTCGCGTATCTCTTCGAGCGCTGCCGGGCCGTCGAGGAGCTGCGCGACCAGCTCTTCGCCAAGGGCGCCGGGTACCTGCTCTACAAGATCGTCGACGACTGCGTGGACGCGTCGTTCCCGATGCTGCGCAAGATCGGCAACAAGCTCGAGCGCCTCGAGGAGGACATCTTCCTCGGCCGCTCCGAGGAGATCGTCCGCGACATCTCCAACGTCAAGCAGGAGATCATCAACTTCCGCAAGATCATCCGGCCGCAGCGGGCCGCGCTGCGCGACCTGGAGCGCACGCGCCGCTACGTGCCGGAGGACCTCGAGGTCTACTTCGACGACATCGTGGACGCGTCCGAGCGCATCTGGGACATGCTCGAGAACTACAAGGAGGTGATCGAGGCGCTGGAGTCCACCAACGAGTCGGTCATCTCGCACCGGGTCAACGACGTCCTGCGCGTGCTCACCTCGATCAGCGTCATCGTCCTGCCGCTGACACTGCTGGCGTCGCTGTGGGGCATGAACGTCGGCGTGCCGGGCGAGGGCGACCACGACGCGTTCTGGGTGGTCATCGTCGCGATGGTCGCGATGCTCTTCGGCATGCTCGGCTACTTCCGCCACCGTGGCTGGCTCTGACTTCGCCGCCCTGACCGCCGGCCTCGACGTCCCGATGTTCGTCGTCACGGCGCTGGCCGACGACGACGGCGAGCGCTCCGGCTGCCTGATCGGCTTCGCCACGCAGACCAGCATCGACCCGCAGCGCTTCCTGGTCTGCCTCTCGCAGGCCAACCACACGCACGGCGTGGCGCTGCGCGCGTCGCACCTCGCCGTGCACTGGGTGCCGGAGGACGCGATGGCGTTGGCCGAGCTGTTCGGCGGCGAGACCGGCGACGACGTCGACAAGCTCGCGCGCTGCGCCTGGCGCGAGGGGCCGCACGGGGCGGCGCTCCTCGACGACGCGCCCAACCGCTTCGTCGGCGCGGTGCTGTGGCGCCGCGACGTCGGCGACCACAGCGCCTTCCTGCTCGAGCCCGTCTGGGCCGAGCACGGCGCCGACGTGGGCGAGCTGCGCTTCGCGCGGGCGAAGGCGATCGACCCGGGCCACCCGGCGTAACCGGCGACCCCGCCCGCGTGTAGGTTCGTCTGACCCCCCAGTGCCCATCGCCGCCCCCTCCCTGGAGCTGCTCGAGCAGCTCGCCGCCGCGTCGCAGCACGACGCGCCCGTCGATCGACGGCGGATGCTGGTCATCGTCAACCCGTACGCCACCACGGTCTCCGACCGGCTGCGCAACCTCGTCGTCTACGCGCTCCAGGGCCGCTACGAGGTAACGGCGATCGACACCGAGAGCAAGGACCACGCGACCGAGCTGTGCCGCGAGGCCGCGCTGGAGGGCTACGACGTCGTCGTCACGTTCGGCGGCGACGGCACCGTCAACGAGGCGGTCAACGGGCTCGTCGGCTCCCCCACGCCGCTGTGCCCGCTGCCGGGCGGCAACACGAACGTCTTCTGCCGGATGCTCGGCATCCCGAGCGAGATCGTCGACGCGACCGAGCATCTGCTGCGCCTCGCCGACGACTGGCGCCCGCGGCAGGTGGACCTGCCGCGCGTCAACGACCGGCTCTTCACCTTCTCCTCCGGCCTCGGCCTCGACGCGACGGTCGTGCGGCGCGTGGACGCCCGCCCGCACCTGAAGGCGCGGTTCGGGCCGTGGTTCTTCACGTCGGCCGCGGTCGCCTCCTTCTTGAGGGACTACCTCGTGCGCCCACCGCGGCTGGAGGTCGAGGCGAGCGACGGGCGGCGTACGACCGGCGTGACCGCGATCGTCCAGAACGCCGACCCCTACACGTACTTCAAGGGCCGGCCCGTCCACCTCGCCGAGGGCGCGACGCTCGACGGCGGCACGCTCAGCACCGTGGTGCTCGAGCGCGCCACGCCGCTGGACGTGCCGACGATCGCCTTCCGCGCGCTCGCCCCCCGCGCGCGAATCGTCAAGCACCGCCGCGTCGGGCACTTCGAGGCCGTCGACGGCGTCACCGTGCGCTCGACCGACGGCCGCGCGGTTCCGCTGCAGGTCGACGGCGACTACGTCGGCTCGGTCGAGGAGGCGCGCTACACGATCGACCCGCGCGCGCTGACCGTCGTCGGCTAGGGCCGGCCGCCTCCGCGCGCCGCGTTTCTTCCCCACCCGTCCGATCTTCCGGATAGGGTCGTGTCGTGGAGGCGTTCGTCCTCGCGGCTGCCGACTTCGCCGGCAGGCTCGGCGAGTCCAACCAGCCGGACCTCCTCTGGGCGCGCGAGCTCCAGGCGCTCTCGTTCGCCGTGCACATCCCGCTGACGTGCTTCGGGATCGCCTTCCCCGCGATGGTCCTGTTCGTCGAGGGCCTCTACCTGCGCACCGGGGATCCGACCTACCGCGCGCTCGCCAAGCGCTGGTCGAAGGTCATGCTGCTGATGTTCGCCGTCGGCGTCGTCACCGGCACGATCCTCTCCTTCGAGCTCGGCCTGCTGTGGCCGAACTTCATGGCCACGTTCGGCGACGTGTTCGGGCTCGCGTTCGGCCTGGAGGGCTTCTCCTTCTTCATCGAGGCGATCTTCATCGCGATCTACGTCTACGGCTGGGACCGGCTGCCGCCCCGCGTCCACCTGCTGACCGGCGTGCCGATCGTCATCGCGGGACTGACCGGGTCCCTGTTCGTCATCTCCGTCAACGGCTGGATGAACCACCCGGTCGGCTTCGACATCGCCGCCAACGGCGACATCGTGAACGTGCGCCCGTGGGAGGCGCTGTTCAACGAGAACTTCTGGCACGAGTACGTCCACATGTACTTCGCGGGGACGATGGTGGTCGGCTTCCTCGTCGCCGCCGTCTACGCCCGCGCCTGGCTGCGCGGGGACCGCTCGAAGTACGTGCGCACCGCACTCGTGGTGCCGCTCACGGTCGCGGCGCTCACCGCGCCGGCCCAGGTGGTGATCGGCGACTGGGCCGGGCGCACCGTCGCCGACCTCCAGCCGACCAAGCTCGCGACGTTCGAGGGGCTCGCCGAGACGACGGAGGGCGCCCCGTTCCACTTCTTCGGCTGGTACGAGAGCGACGGTCAGATCAAGGGCGGGATCGAGATCCCCTACCTGCTGTCGATCCTCGCCTACCACGACCCGAACGCGACCGTGCAGGGGCTCGACGCCGTGGCGCCCGACGACCGCCCCGGCCCTGTGAACACGGTGCGCTTCGCCTTCCAGGCGATGGTCGGCATCGGCACGCTGCTCGCCGTGCTCGGCCTCTTCTACGCGGGCGTGTACTGGCGCAAGCGACGGCTGCCGCGGACACGGTGGTTCTACCGCGGCCTGATCGCGGCCGGCCCGCTCGCCGTGGTGGCGCTCATCGCCGGCTGGGTGACGACCGAGGTGGGACGCCAGCCGTGGATCGTCTACGAGGTGATGCGCGTCGAGGACGCGGTGACCGACGCGAGCGGCCTGCCGTTCGCGTTCGCGGCCGTCGCGCTCGTCTACCTGGCGCTCGCTGCGGCGGTCGTGTGGCTGCTGCGCCGGCTCGCCTCGCGGCCGCCGGACGTCGAGGTCGCAGAGCAGGTGGACGCCTGATGGCGGAGCTCTGCCTCGCGCTGGCGATGCTGGGGCTGACCGCGTACGCCGTCCTGGGCAGCGCCGACCTCGGCGCGGGGCTGTGGGACCTGACCGCGGGCGGCGCGGAGCGCGGCGGGCGCGTGCGCGGGATGATCCAGCGCTCGATGAGCCCGGTGTGGGAGGCCAACCACGTCTGGCTGATCTTCGTCCTGGTGATCCTGTGGACGGCGTTCCCGGTCTTCTTCGGCTCGATCATGTCGACGCTCTACGTGCCGATGTTCCTCGCCGCGCTGGGGATCATCGGCCGCGGCGCCGCGTTCGCGCTGCGCGGGCAGGCGGCGACGCTGAACGAGGCGCGCTTCCTCGGGGCGCTGTTCGCCTCCTCCTCTGTGATCGTCCCGTTCTGCCTCGGGGCGGCGCTCGGCGGGATCGCGTCCGGCCGCGTGCCGGTGGGCAACGCGCTCGGCGCCCCGTTCGAGTCGTGGCTGAACCCGACGTCGCTGCTGATCGGCGTGCTGGCGGTGGTGACCGGGGCCTACGTCTCGGCCGTGTACCTCGCGGCCGACGCGCGAGGCGCCGGGATCGAGGACATGGTGGCGGCGTTCCGGCGGCGCGCGCTCGCCTCCGGCGTGCTCGCCGGCGCCATCGCGATCGGCGGCCTGTTCGTCGTCCGCGCGGACGCCCGCGACCTCTTCGACGGGCTCACCTCGGGCGGCGGGCTCGTGTTCGTGGCGCTGTCGGCCGTGCTCGGCGCGGCGACGCTCGCGCTCGTCTGGACCGGGCGGGTCGCGCCGGCCCGCTGGGGCTCGGC
This sequence comes from Solirubrobacteraceae bacterium, assembly GCA_024710825.1. Taxonomy (GTDB): domain Bacteria; phylum Actinomycetota; class Thermoleophilia; order Solirubrobacterales; family Solirubrobacteraceae; genus Capillimicrobium. Next base: position 4,727 of record JANJUA010000262.1, on the reverse strand, counting down.
GGCGGCCGTGGCGTGCGTCGTGATCGGCTGGGCGTTCGCGCAGTCGCCGGACCTGCTGCCGGGTGAGCTGACCTTCGACGAGGCAGCGGCGAGCGACGCGACGATGACCGCGCTGCTCGTCAGCGTCGCGGTCGGCATGCTGGTGCTGGTGCCGTCGCTCGTCTACCTCTATCGCCTGGTCCTGCGCGGCGACCTCCAGCAGCAGTTCGAGCCGTTGGACCAGCGCTTCCGGCCGATCACCGCCAACGACCACCCGCGCGAGGAGCCGTCGCCGTGAGCCTGCGCCTCGCCTGCCCCCTGCTGCTCGCGCTCGGCCTAGTTCTCATGCTGCCGTTCGAGGAGTGGTACACGCGCATCCTGGGTGTCGCGAGCCTGGTCGGCTTCATCGTCACCGGCCTGTTCCTCGTGGCGACGCCCGAGTACCTCTCGCGCCGCGACGACGACTGATCAGGCGCCGGGCGTGACCCGGTAGGCGTCGAAGACCGAGTCGATGTTGCGCAGCCGGTTCACGGTGCCCTTCAGCGCCTGCGTGTCGGCCACCTCGACGACGAACCGGTTCTGAACCATCGGCGGGTTGACGACGCAGCGCGCCTCGACGATGTTCAGGCCGCCCTCCGCTATCGCCCGCGAGAGCTCCTCGAGCAGGCGATGGCGGTCCCAGGCGTCGACCTGGAGCTCGACCTTGAACGCCGCCTCGTTGCCCCCTTCCCACTCCACCGGCACGAAGCGCTCCGGGTCCTTGCGCAGCGCGACGGCGTTCGGGCAGTCCTCGCGATGGATCGTGATGCCGCGCCCGAGCGACACGTAGCCGACGATCGGGTCGCCCGGCACCGGGCGGCAGCACTTCGCCAGGCGCAGCATGACGTCCTCGACGCCCTGCACCCGGATCCCGTAGGAGCTCGACGAGCCCGTCGGCTGGCGACGCTGGCGGCGCCCGTCGTGGACGAGGGTCTCCGCCGGCGTGCGCTCCTCCTCGGCCGCCTCGCCCTGCTTGAGGCGCTGGAGGACCTTGTTGACGACGACCTTCGGCGAGATCTTGGCCGAGCCCAGCGCGATGTAGAACTCCTCCGCCTTGCGGAAGCCCATCTCGCGGATGACGTCGGCCAGCAGTGCGCTGCCGGAGATCTTCTGGGCCGGCAGGCCCGCCTTGCGCAGGTGCTCCTGGAGCAGCTCGCGGCCGGTGTGCTCGGTGTCCTCGCGCGACTCGGCCTTGAACCACGCCTTGATCTTGTTGCGCGCCCGCGACGTGCGGACCAGGGCGAGCCAGTCGCGCGACGGCCCGCGCTCGCGGTTGGCGGTGAGGATCTCGACGATGTCGCCGGAGCGCAGCTCGTAGTGCAGCGGAACGATCTTGCCGTTGACGCGCGCGCCCACGCAGCGGTGGCCGATCTCCGTGTGGACCTCGTAGGCAAAGTCCAGCGGCGTCGCCCCGCCGGCCAGCGACTTGACCTCCCCCTTCGGGGTGAAGACGAACACCTCGTCCTCGAACAGGTCGACCTTCAGGTTCTCCATGAAGTCCTTGGGGTCGACGAGCTCCTGCTGCCAGTCGAGCATGGTGCGCAGCCACTTGAGCTTCTCGTCGCCCGTGGCGTTCGCGGCCGCCCCGTTCTTGCCCTCCTTGTAGATCCAGTGCGCGGCGACGCCGAACTCGGCCATGTCGTGCATCTCGCGCGTGCGGATCTGGATCTCCAGCGGCCTGCCCTCCGGCCCGATCACCGTCGTGTGCAGCGACTGGTACATGTTGAACTTGGGCATCGCGATGAAGTCCTTGAAGCGCCCGGGCAGGGGCTTCCAGAGACTGTGGATGACCCCCACCGCGCCGTAGCAGTCCTTCACCGAGTCGACGACGACGCGCATCGCGGTCAGGTCGTAGATCTCGTTGAACTCGCGGCCCTTCTTGGTCATCTTCGAGTAGATGGAGTAGAAGTGCTTGGCGCGCCCCGCGATCTCCGCCTCGATGCCGAGCGCCTCGAGCTCGCGCTGCAGGTAGGCGCCCGCCTCCCGGACGTAGCGCTCGCGGTCGTCGCGCTGCTGGGCGACGAGGCCCTTGATCTCCTGGTACTTGCGCGGGTGCAGCGCCTGGAACGCGAGATCCTCTAGCTCCCACTTGATCGCGTGGATGCCGAGGCGGTGCGCGATCGGCGCGTAGATCTCCAGGGTCTCCTTGGCCTTGTCGATCTGCTTCTGCTTCGGCATCGCCGCGATCGTGCGCATGTTGTGCATGCGGTCGGCGAGCTTGATGAGGATGACCCGGATGTCCGAGGCCATCGCGACCATCATCTTGCGGTAGTTCTCGGCCTGCGCCTCGTCGCGCGACTGGAACGTGATGCCGGTCAGCTTGGTGACGCCGTCGACGAGGCCGGCGATCTCGTCGCCGAAGCGCTCGCGGACCTCGGCCAGGCTCGCGGACGTGTCCTCGACGGTGTCGTGCAGGAGCGCGGCGCAGAGCGTCTCGGTGTCCAGGCGCAGACCGGCGCAGATCTTCGCCACGCCGACCGGGTGGGTGATGAACTCCTCGCCCGACTGGCGGCGCTGGTCGGCGTGATGCTCGCAGGCGAAGACGAACGCGTCCTCGACGCGCGCGCGGTCGATCTCAACGAGCGAGTCCGCCGCATGCTCCTCGACGATCGCGAACAGGTCGGCGAGCAGGCGCCGATCGGTCTCCGGCAGGTCGGGGCAGATCAGGCTCACCTGCTCCAGGGGGTGTGAGACCCGGTCCACCGGCTCGCGCCGGACGGGCGCGTGCGCGCTCCCGTCGCCGGCGCCGTGCGCGCGCGCCGGCGTGCTCACGCCGCCCTGGCCGCCGGTGCCGCCGTTCGCTCGGTCAGCCATCGCAGGCCCTCCTCGAGACGCCGGTCGCAGGCGCGGTACGTGGGCGAGCGCTCCAGGTCGGTGCGCGGCGCATCCGGGACCGCGACGCGGCGCGAGGCGGGGTCGCAGACGACGACGTCCAGCTCGGCGAGGACGCGCAGGAGGCGGCCGGCGAGCCGATGCGAGCGCGGCGTGCCCTCCCCCCGCAGCAGGCTTCCCAGGTGCTCGCCGTCCGCGCCGCCGGCGCCCCGCAGGGACCGGTACAGCGTCGCGAGCTGGTCACGGAGTCGATACTCACGCTCATGGATCTGCCGAGCGAAGTGTAGCTCCGGCGCCCCCCACGCCAGGACCGTCGCGTGGGCGACGAGCGCGGGCAGCGGCGGGGGGTCGATCGCGACCACGTGGTCGTAGGCGCCCGCGAGCGCCGGGTCTTCCTCCAGCGCGGCCCAGTCCGTGAGGGCGAAGCCGCCGAGGCGCACGCGCAGCCCGGGCAGCCGCGCCGGGACGTCGGCGCACACCGCCAGGACCGGCTCGCCGGACGCGACGAGGGCGGCGAGGGTCCCGGCGACGCCACGGTCGCGACGGTCGACGGGCGCGGCGCGCAGGACCGGCGGGGCGTCCGTGCGCGGCGGCGCCGGATCGTTCGCCACGGCGGCGAGGGCGGCCGTGAGATAGGCGTCCGGGCCCGGGTCCAGCCAGCGCGCCGGCTCCCCCACGACATCGATCGGCCCGGGGACGCTCGGCTGGGCGTGCTTGAGCACCAGCCGCGGCTCGACCGTCCCGTTCCAGTGGTCGAGCTCCAGGCTCACCGCGGCGTCGGCGGGCGTGTCGGCGTCGACCGGCAGGCGCCCGTCGCACGAGAAGGCCACCGCCTTGGCCCGGATGCCGCCGGACTCCACCGTGAAGCGGACGTGCTGGCGCTGCTCGCCCATCGGCCGCGGGTCCGCGAGCCGCGCGGCCGGCAGCAGCAGCGTCACGCCGGGGTTGCCGTGGCCGAACGGCTCCAGCCGCGCCAGCTCCTCGGCCAGCGCGTGCCCGACGTCGCCGCCCGCGGCGATCGCGTCGACGCGCTGGGCGGCGACGAGGTCCTCGTCGGTGAGCACGCCCCTCGCATGCGCCCGGAAGGCGTCGCGGAACGCCTCCAGGCTCGCGCGCTCGATCTCCAGCCCGGCGGCGGCGCGATGGCCGCCGTGGCGGACCAGATGCGCGCCGCACGCGTCGAGCCCCCCGAGCAGGTCGAACGCGGGGATCGAGCGGGCCGAGCCCGTGCCGCGGTCGCCCTCCAGCGCGATCACGACCGCGGGCCGGTGCGTGCGCTCCGCCAGCCGCGAGGCCACGATCCCCGCGACGCCCGCGTGCCAGCCCTCGGACCAGACGACGTGGGCGATCGCGTCCGGCTGCTCGCGGACCTGCGCCTCGGCCTCGAACAGCATCCGCTGCTCGACCGCCCGGCGCTCGAGGTTGACCCGGTCGAGCTCCTCGGCGACGGCCTGGGCCCGCGCGCGATCCTCCGTCAGCGCCAGCTCCAGGCCGGCGTCGGCCCGCCGCAGGCGTCCGGCCGCGTTGATCCGCGGCGCCAGCCGGAAGCCGACCGCGCGCGCGTCCAGGCGGGGCGCGTCGCAGCGCGTGACCGCCATCAGCGCGCGCAGGCCCGGCTTGCGCGTCACGCGCAGCGCTCCAAGCCCCTCGCGCACCAGGCGGCGGTTCTCGCCGGTGAGCGGGACGACGTCGGCGACGGTGGCGAGCGCCACCAGGTCGAGGTCCTCGGCGGCGGTCGGCGCGCCCAGCGCCTCCGCGAGCTTGTGCGCCACCGCCGCCGCGCAGAGGTGCGGGTACGGGTAGCCGCAGACCGCCGGATGGACGATCGGCGCGTCGGGCAGCACGCCGTCGGCGCGCGGAGCGTGGTGGTCGGTGAC
>JANJUA010000259.1 GCA_024710825.1 Solirubrobacteraceae bacterium | reverse complement strand
ATCACCGTCGGCGTCCTGTCGCTGATCTTCGTGCTCGATGAACGTCGCGGTCGGTGAGGAGCAGGCGGGCCGCCGGCTCGACCACGTGCTGGCCGAGCCGCTCGGCTCGCGCTCGCGGGCGCAGCGGCTGATCGAGGCGGGTCGCGTCCGCGTCGACGGCGTGATGCGGCCCAAGCGCCACGTCGTCAGCGCGGGGGAGACGATCGAGGTGAGCGACGACGAGGCGCCCGCCTCCGCGCCGTCGGAGGGGCCGACCGCCGAGTTCGGCGTGGCCTACGAGGACGACGCCCTGCTCGTGGTGGACAAGCCCGCGGGCCTCGTCGTGCACCCCGCGGCCGGGCACCGGGAGGGCACGCTCTCGCAGGCGCTGGCCGCCCGCGGGGTCCTCGCCGAGCGCGGCGGCCTCGTGCACCGCCTGGATCGCGACACGAGCGGGCTGCTGCTGGTGGCCAAGGACGAGCCGACGCTGCGCACGCTCCAGGAGGAGCTGCGCGCGCGGCGCGTCGAGCGCGAGTACCTCGCGCTGGTCGAGGGCCGCCCGCCCGCCCGCACCGGCACGATCGACGCGCCCATCGGTCGCGACCGCCGCGACCGCACCCGGCACTCGACCGAGACCGACAGCCCGCGCGAGGCGGTCACGCACTTCGCCGTCGAGCGGGCGCTGCCGGCCACGACGCTGCTGCGCGTCCGCCTGGAGACGGGCCGCACGCATCAGATCCGCGTGCACCTGAAGGCGATCGGCCACCCCGTCGTCGGCGACCGCGAATACGGCGGGCGGCTCACGCTCGGCCTCGAGCGGCAGTTCCTGCACGCGGTGCGGCTCGCGTTCGACCACCCGGTCGACGGCGAGCGCGCGGAGGTGGAGTCCGCGCTGCCGGAGGAGCTGGCGCGGGCGCTCGAGCGAGCCGCTCGCTGACCGGTCGCCGTCCTCTACACTTCCGGGCAACGTGGCCGCACCCGGCGGCCCCCGACCAAGCCGCCCTGGCGCATCCCTGCCCACCGCACGACGGTGGGTGAGGCCGGGGTGGGACATCGCAGACCCAAGGGAGATCACCATGGCCGAGGAGATCGGCATTCGCGAGCTGCTGGAGGCCGGCGTCCACTTCGGCCATCAGACGCGACGCTGGAACCCGAAGATGCGCCGCTTCATCCACGGCGAGCGCGACGGGATCTACATCATCGACCTGCTGAAGACGCAGGCGCTGCTCGACTCCGCGCAGCAGTTCGCGCGCGGGATCGCCAACCGCGGTGGCGTCGTGCTGTTCGTCGGCACCAAGAAGCAGGCGCGCGACGCGATCAAGGAGACCGCCGAGAGCGCCGGCATGCCGTACGTCAACCAGCGCTGGCTCGGCGGCCTGCTCACCAACTTCCAGACGATCAGCCTGCGCATCAAGCGGCTTCACGACCTCGAGCGCTACGAGCGCGAGGGCCAGCTCGCCCTGCTGCCGACGCGCGAGCGTCTGGCGGCCGAGGCCGACCTCACGAAGCTCCGCGCGAACCTCGGCGGCGTGAAGAACATGCAGCGCCCGCCGGACGCGATGTTCGTCGTCGACCTCAAGACCGAGGAGATCGCCGTCAAGGAGGCGCAGCGGCTGCGCATCCCGATCATCGGCCTCGTCGACACCAACTGCGACCCGGACGGCATCTCCTACGTCATCCCGGGCAACGACGACGCGATCAAGTCCTGCGCGCTCATCACGGGCGGCGTCGGCGCCGTCGTCGCCGAGGCGCACGCGCGCTTCCGCGCCGAAGAGGAGAAGGCCCGCAAGGAGGCCGAGGAGAAGGCCCGCCGCGAGCAGGAGGAGCGCGCCCGCCGCGACGCCGAGGAGCGCGCCCGCAAGGAGGCCGAGCAGCAGGCCCGGCGCGAGGCCGAGGAGGCCGCTCGCAAGGAGCAGCTCGTCAAGGGCGGCGAGGGTCAGCCGCGCCAGGAGGCCGAGCGGGTCGTCGCGGACGCCGTCGCCGCGGGCGGCCGGCCGAGCCCGGACCCGGTCGTCACCCAGGAGGCCGATCGCGAGACGGCCGCGACGAAGCGCAGCGCCGGCCAGGCGCAGGACCCGCAGCCGGCGCCGCAGGCCGAGACGCCCGGCGAGCCCGTCACCAACGAGGACGTCAAGGAGGCCGCACAGGCCGCCGAGGCGCCTGCCGCCGCGCCGGCCGAGGAGCCCGCTCCGACTCCCGCTCCCGCGGAGCCGGAGGCCAAGGTCGAGGCCGAGCCGGCACCGTCCGCCGCCAACGAGACCGAGAACGCCAGCGAGGAAGCATCCAAGTGACCGACATCACGATCAGCGCGAAGGACGTCAAGGCACTGCGCGACCGCACCGGCGCGGGGATGATGGACTGCAAGAAGGCGCTCACCGAAGCGGGGGGCGACGTCGACAAGGCCATCGAGATCCTGCGCGTCAAGCAGGGCAAGCGCATCGAGGATCGCGGCGAGCGGCTCGCGACCGAGGGCACCGTCCAGACCTACGTGCACTCCAACGCGAAGGTCGGCGTGCTCGTCGAGGTCGACACGGAGACCGACTTCGTCGCCCGCAACGACGAGCTCGTGGCGTTCGCCAAGGACGTAGCGCTGCACATCGCCGCGGCCGCCCCGGAGTACGTGACCCAGGACGACGTCGACGACGAGCGCCGGCAGGCCGAGCTGCGCATCTACGAGCAGGAGGCCTCCGACAAGCCGGAGAACGTCCGGGCGAAGATCGCCGAGGGCAAGCTGCGCAAGTGGTACGAGACGGTCGTGCTCCTCGACCAGCCGCACGTCAACGGCGACAAGTACGAGGGCAAGACGATCGGCCAGCTCCTCGACGAGGTTCGCGCCAAGACCGGGGAGAACGTCCAGATCCGGCGCTTCGCGCGCTTCGCCGTCGGGCAGTAGCGTTGGCCGAGCCGCCGCCCGCCTTCGGTCGGATCCTGCTGAAGCTGTCCGGCGAGGCCCTGATGGGCTCTCTGGACTACGGCACCGACCCTGAGCGCCTGAGCGCGATCGCGGCGCAGGTCTCGCGCGTGCACGAGCGCGGCGTCGAGATCGCGATCGTGGTCGGGGCCGGCAACATCTACCGCGGCATGGCGGGCGCGGCGGCCGGGATGGACCGCGCCACCGCCGACTACATGGGGATGCTGGCGACGGTGCTCAACGCCCTGGCTCTCCAGGACGCCCTGGAGAAGCAGGACATCCACACCCGCGTGCAGTCGGCGATCGAGATCCAGGAGGTGGCGGAGCCCTACATCCGCCGTCGCGCCATGCGGCACCTGGAGAAGAAGCGGGTGGTCATCTTCGCGGCCGGTACCGGCAACCCGTTCTTCACGACCGACACCGCCGCCGCGCTGCGCGCGATCGAGATGCACGCCGAGGCGATCCTGATGGCCAAGAACGGCGTCGAGGGGGTCTTCACCGCCGATCCGGCGACGGATCCCGCGGCCGAGTTCATCCCCGAGATCGCCCACATGGACGCCGTGCGGCGCCGGCTGCGCGTCATGGACGCCACGGCGCTGACGCTGTGCATGGAGAACGACCTGCCCATCTACGTGTTCAACCTGGACGACGAGCGCAACATCGACCGGATAGTGTCAGGCGAGCGCGTGGGAACCCTGGTGACAACGACATGACCGAGCTGATCGACGAGCTGCTCGCCGACGCCGCGGACCGCATGACCAAGTCCGTGGAGGCCACGCAGCACGACTTCGCCTCCGTGCGGACGGGCCGCGCGAACCCCTCGCTGCTCGATCGCATCGTGGTCGACTACTACGGCGCCCAGACGCCGCTGAAGCAGCTCGCGACGATCTCGGCCCCCGAGGCCCGCCTGCTCTCCGTCCACCCGTTCGACAAGAGCTCGATCAAGGCGATCGAGAAGGCGATCAACGAGTCCGACATCGGGTTGAACCCGTCCAACGACGGCAACGTCGTGCGGCTCGTGCTGCCCGAGCTGACCGAGGAGCGCCGCCGCGACCTCGTGAAGGTCGCGCGGGGCATCGCGGAGGAGGGGCGGATCAAGATCCGCAACGTGCGCCGCGACACGATGACGCACCTGCGCGAGCTGCGCGACGAGGGCGAGGCCGGCGCCGACGAGGAGCACCGGGCGGAGGCGGAGCTCCAGAAGCTGACGGACGCCCGGGTCGCGGAGCTCGACGCCATCCTGAAGGCCAAGGAAGAAGAGATCCTCGAGGTCTGATGGCCTCGGCTGGGTCGGCGCGCGCCCGGTACGTCGCGATCATCACCGACGGCAACGGGCGCTGGGCGCAGGCCCGCGGTCTGCCGGTCCTCGACGGCCACGAGAAGGGCGCCGACGTCGTCAAGGCGCGCCTGCGCGACGCGGTGGAGATGGGCGTGCGCGAGCTCACCGTCTACTCGTTCTCCACGGAGAACTGGTCGCGCTCGGCCGAGGAGGTCGGTGGGCTGATGCGCATGTTCGGCCGCCGGCTCGACTCCGAGACGCCCGAGCTGCACGAGGAGGGCGTGCGGATGCGCTTCATCGGCCGCCGCGACGGCGTCGCCGACGAGCTGGTGGAGAAGATGGCGTGGGCGGAGGAGCTCACGGCCGCCAACGACCGCATCACGTTCTTCGTCGCGTTCAACTACGGCGGCCGGGCGGAGATCCTCGACGCGGCGGCGCGCTACGAGGGGGGAGGCGAGGAGGCGTTCGCGAATCTCCTCTACGCCCCCGAGATGCACGACCCGGACCTCATCATCCGCACCAGCGGCGAGCGGCGCCTGAGCAACTACCTGCTCTGGCAGTCGGCGTACGCCGAGCTGGTGTTCCGCGACGAGCTGTGGCCGGACTTCGACCGCGCCTGCTTCGAGGCGTCGCTCGAGGAGTACGCGGCCCGCCGGCGACGCTTCGGCGGGCGCTGATGCCGACCCGCCTGCGACGGCCCGCCTCCCGGCGCCGCGCGGACCGGACGCGGCGGCGCGACAGCGGCTCGGACCTGGGCGCGCGGATCCTGGTCGCCGTCCCGGCGATCGTCTTCGCGATCGTCATCGTCGCCCAGGGCGGCTGGATCTTCACCGCGGCGCTGATCGTCCTCGGCGTGCTGTGCATGGGCGAGCTGTTCACGATGCTGCGCAACGGCCACCCGGTGCGGCTCGCGGGCTTCCTGGGGCTCGCCGGGATGCTCGTGGCGGCGCAGCTCGGCGGCCCGGAGGCGGTGCTCGGGGCGCTCGTCGCCTCGGTGCCCGTCGTCTTCCTGCTCGGCCTGACGCAGCCGCGGTGCGGCGCGCCCGGGCTGTCGGTCACGGCGCTCGGCCTGATCTGGATCGGCGTGCCGCTCGCGCACGCGGTGCTGCTGCGCGACCTGCCCCACGGCGACGGCATCGTCATCGACGTGCTGGTCGGGACCTTCGTCGGCGACACGGGGGCCTACCTCGGCGGTCGGGCCTTCGGCCGCCGGCCGCTCGCCCCCAAGATCTCGCCCAACAAGACGGTCGAGGGGCTCCTGATCGGGATCGTGGCGGGCGTGGCGGCCGTGTGGTTCGCCGGGCTCTACCAGGACTGGCTCTCGGGCACCGACGCGCTGCTGCTCGGCCTGGCGGTGGCGATCGCCGCGCCGCTCGGCGACCTCTTCGAGTCCTACCTCAAGCGCGACGCCGGCACCAAGGACACCGGGACGCTCTTCGGCGCGCACGGCGGCGCGCTGGACCGCCTCGACGCGGTGCTGTTCACCGCGGTGGCCGGCTACTACGTCTGGAGCGCGCTGCTGTAGGGCGCGCAACTCCAGGGGTGCCGTGGGGTTGTTGTGATCCATGGCACGAGTGCTGGGGGTGCTGGGCGCGATCGTCGCGCTCATGATCGGGGCGCAGGCCGCGCGCGGGCAGGACACGCCTCTGGTCGCCGAGGTGGTGGGCGCCGTCCACACCGACGGGGCGTCGCTCGCGGCGTGGCAGGAGTCCAACGGCAGCGTCGTCGTGTTGGCCGACGCCGTGCCGGCCGATCGGACGCAGACCGTCGAGCCGGCCGAGCGCTGCCCGCTGCAGGCGGTCAGCCGCAGGCTCGTCGGCCTGATGTGCGCCGACGCGCGGCCGGCGCTGTTCGACGTGCTCGAGCGCGAGGCGCGGCAGATCGACGGGCTGGAGCGGGCGCGCGAGGCGCTGGCGACGCGGACCGAGGTGGTGCTTGCGGGGCTCGGAGACCGCTGGCTGCGCCTCGTCGCGCCTGACCGGGAGGTGCTGCTCGACTGGACCAGCGGGCGCGTGCGCACCGACCTGCGCGCCGGCCCGCGCAAGGTGCTCGACCTCTCGACGAAGTCCGCCA
>JANJUA010000258.1 GCA_024710825.1 Solirubrobacteraceae bacterium | reverse complement strand
CCCCCTCGGCCCTGTCCGCCCTCGGCGCCTTCCGCGTCCTCTGCGCCCACCGCCGCGGCGCCCACGGTGCCGCCACCTGGCTGCGCCGCGTCGAGGGCTGGCTGGCCGACGCCGTCGACGGCTTCGGCGCGGACGGCGAGTGGTACGTCGGGCGCCCGCTGCTCGTCACCCGCAACGACTACGGCCTGCGCCTCTACAACGGCGACACGGGCGTCGTGATCGCCTCCGGCGCCGCGGCGTTCGAGCGCGGCGGCGAGGTGGTGGAGATACGCCCGTCGCGCCTCGGCGCGGTGGAGACCGTCCACGCGATGACCGTCCACAAGGGCCAGGGCTCGCAGTTCGACACCGCCGCCGTGCTGCTGCCCCCTCCCGGCACGCGCATCCTCACCCGCGAGCTGCTCTACACGGCGGTCACCCGGGCCCGGGAGCGGCTGATCCTCGTCGGCACCGAGGAGATGGTGCGGGCGGCCGTCGAGCGCCCCGTCGCCCGCGCCTCCGGCCTGCGCGCCCGCCTCTGGGGCAGCATGTAACGTCGTCGGATGCCCAACCTGGAGGACCGCGTCTGCCTCGTCGCCGGCGCCACGCGCGGGGCCGGGCGCGGCACCGCGGTGGCCCTCGGGGAGCAGGGCGCGACCGTCTACGTCACCGGCCGCACCACCCGCGAGCGGGTGTCCGAGTACGAGCGGCCCGGCGAGACGATCGAGGAGACCGCCGAGCTCGTCACCGAGGCCGGCGGCACCGGGATCGCCGTCCCGACCGACCACCTCGAGCCCGACCAGGTCGCCGCGCTCGTCGCGCGCATCGACGGCGAGCACGGTCGGCTCGACGTGCTCGTCAACGACATCTGGGGCGGCGAGCGCCTCGTCGAGTGGGACGTGCCGATCTGGGAGCACGACCTGGCGAAGGGGCTGCGCCTCCTCAGGCTCGCCGTCGACACCCACCTCGTCACGAGCCACCACGCGCTGCCGCTGCTGCTGCGCGCGCGGGCGCCCGGCGGCGGCCTGCTCGTCGAGATGACCGACGGCACCGAGGAGTACAACCGCGAGCACTACCGGCTGTCGGCCTACTACGACCTCGCCAAGAGCTCGATCCTCCGGCTCGGCTGGTCCATGGCCCGGGAGCTGGCGCCGCACGGGGCGACCGCCGTCGTCCTGACGCCCGGCTGGATGCGCTCGGAGATCATGCTCGACGCCTTCGGCGTCACCGAGGAGACCTGGCGCGATGCGCTCGAGGCGCAGCCGCACTTCGTCATCTCCGAGACGCCGCGCTTCGTCGGGCGCGCCGTCGCCGCGCTCGCCGCCGACCCGGAGCGCGCACGCCACAACGGCGCCTCGCTGTCGAGCGGCGGCCTGGCGCGGGAGTACGGCTTCACCGACGTCGACGGGAGCCGCCCGGACGCCTGGCGCTACCTGCGCGAGGTGCAGGACCCCGGCCTGCCGGCCGACGCCACCGGCTACCGCTAGGCGGGCGCCGGGGCGGGCACGCGGGCGGCGCGCAGCTTCGGCACCAGCATGGCGGCGAGGAACGCGAGCAGCGCGACGCCCGCGCTCATGATGAACGCGGCGTTGTAGCCGCCGAGCGCGGGCAGGCCGGACGGCAGCGTGTCCGACACGAGCAGCGCCGTCGCCACCGCGGAGCCGAACGCGCCGCCGATCGACCGCATGATCGTGTTGATGCCCGTCGCCACGCCCACGTCGCCCTGCGGAACGGCGGCGACGATGAGGTTGGCCATCGAGGCGAAGGAGAACGACAGCCCGGCCCCGAGCAGCACGCCGGAGACGACGAAGTGCCACGGCGATCCGTGCTCCGCCGCGAGCCAGCCGAACGCGGCGGCGGCGAAGAGCGTGCCGACCATGAGCGTCGCGCGGAAGCCCCAGCGGGCGCCGACCGACCCGGCCAGCGGTCCGGCCACGAGCATGACGATCGAGCTCGGCACGAGCAGCAGGCCGGACTCGGTGACCGACATGCCGAAGCCGTAGCCCGTGGACTCGACCGCCTGCGCGAACTGGGGGATGAGCAGGAAGCAGGAGAACATGGCGAATCCGACGAGCAGACCCGCGAGGTTGGTCGCCGCCACCGCGCGCATCCGCATGAGCCGCATGTCGACCAGCGGCTGCTCGACGCGGCGCTCGACCGCCACCCACACCACGGTCAGCGCCAGCCCGAGCCCGATCAGCCCGAGGGTGGAGCCCGACGTCCAGCCCCAGTCGTTGGCGTTCGTAACTCCGTAGAGCAGGGCGACGAGCGCCGTGGAGAGGATCACCGCGCCGAGCCAGTCGATCTTGGTGCGCTCGACGCGCGGCGACGGCGGCACGAGCCGGTGAGCGGCGAGCGCCGCCGGCAGCGCCATCAGGCCGAGCCAGAAGATGACGGATGTGTGGAGCTCGTCGACGATCACGCCGGCCAGCGGAAGCCCGATGCCGCCGCCGATGCCGAACACGGCGCTGAGGAGCCCGATGCCGCTCGGGACGCGCTCGCGCGGGAACGTGTCGCGGATGATCCCGAACGAGAGCGGGAACACGCCGCCCGCGGCGCCCTGGATCACCCGCCCGAGGACCATCACCTCGATGCTCGGGGCGACCGCGCAGATGAGCGACCCGAACGAGAAGGCGAGCAGGACGAGCGTGAGCATGCGGCCCTTGCCGAAGAGGTCGCCGAGCTTGCCGATGATCGGGGTGGCGACCGAGGCGCTGAGCAGGTAGGCCGTCAGCAGCCACGAGGCCGCCGCGGGGTCGGCGTCGAAGTCCTCGGCCAGCGCCGGCAGCGCCGGCACGATCATGGTCTGCGAGAGCGCGAAGGAGATGCCCGCGAGCAGCAGGACCACGAGGATCTCCGTGGGGTGCTTCGCGGCGGCGGGCGGCGTACTCACGGCGAACGAGCCTAGCAAGAGCGGAGCGGGCGCTCCGCTTCTCTCTATCCTAAGACGATGGCAGCCACCGAGCGCCCCCTCCGCGCCGACGCGGAGCGCAACCTGCAGCGGATCGTCGCCGCCGCCACCGAGGCCTTCGGGCGCGACGGGCTGGAGGCGGGCGTCGACGCGATCGCCAAGGAGGCGGGCGTGGGGGTCGGCACGCTGTACCGGCGCTTCCCCACCAAGGGCGACCTCATCGCCGCCGTGATGCAGGCGCGCACGAGCGAGACGGTGCGCCTGGTGCGGGCGATCGACGAGCCCGATCCCGGTCGCGCGCTGGCCGCCGCCGCGCGCCTGGTCGCCGAGCGGACCGCATCCGACCGCGGCCTGTTCGACACGCTCGTCGCCGAGCTGCCCTGCGCCCAGACGCTGGACGGCATGCGCTCGGAGCTGCTCGCCGCCCTCGAGCCGCTCCTCGAGGCGGCGCAGGACGCGGACGCCGTCCGCGACGACATCACCGCCGGGGACCTGCTGGCGATCCTCGCCTCGGTCGCTCGGATCTCGCCGAGGTTCTGGGACGCGCCGCCCGACCTGTGGACGCGCTACCTGGTGCTGGTCCTGGACGGGCTGAGCCCCCGAGTCGCCTCGCCGCTTCCGCACGTCGCGCCGCCTCGCCGGCTCGCCGGCCGCTGAAGGAGTCCGCGGGGCGTCGTCGAACGCGCTCGCATGGCAACTCAAGGACGGACGGACCTACCGGGCGGCGTGGCGATCGTGGCGGTCCTGGCGCTCATCATCGGCGTGATCCAGGTCATCGCCGGGCTGCTGCTGCTCATCTTCAACGGCGACGTGGACGGCTGGTCCTCCGGCGAGGCGGTCGTGTTCGGCATCGTCACCGTGGTCGTCGGCCTGATCTACCTCTGGGTCGGCCGCGGCCTGCAGAAGCGCAACGCGGGGGCGCTCTTCGTCGGCCTCTTCGTCAGCGGCCTGCGGACCGCGTACGACCTGATCTGGCTCCTCGTCGTGGGGCTGACCGGGATCGGCTTCAGCGGGCTGATCGGCCTGATCGTCAACGCGCTCGTGTTCGTCGCGCTCTGGTCGGGGCGCAACGCGTTCTCGAACGCCTGACCGAGGGCCTCGGCATGGGAGGATTCACCTCCCAT
>JANJUA010000257.1 GCA_024710825.1 Solirubrobacteraceae bacterium | reverse complement strand
CTCCCACGGCATCGCCGCCGGGTGCAGCGGCGAGGCGACGAGCGCGAGCGCCAGCGCGGCCGCCAACGCCGCCTGGCCCGCCAGCACGAGGCCGGCGGGCACGGAGCCCACGGACATCGATCCGCGAGCGGTCGCGCCGAGGTTGACGAGCAGAAGCGTCGTCGCCGCGAGCAGCCCGAGCAGCCCTGCCACGGCCAGCACGGAGACGTCGAGCAGCCAGCCGCCCGACAGCGCGGTCACCCCGGCGACCCACCAGCGGAACGTCGGGCGCTGGAGCGCCGGACGCGCCAGGCGACCGCCGACCATCGACGGCACGAACGTGTGCACCGTCCCGACGATGGCCGTTCCGAGCCAGCCGACGACGTTGAGGGTCACGTGCGCGGCCACGCCGTCGCCCGGGATCCAGCTCGCGCCGCGGGCGATCTCGGTGCCGAGCGCGCCTCCCACGACGAGGAACGCGATGCAGGCCTGGTACCAGCGGACCGCCCACGGCGCCCGCTGGAGCGAGCGCCGCTCGAGCTGCCGGAGGCCGACGGCGAAGAGCGCGAGCGCGACCAGCAGCAGCGCGAAGCCGCAGGTGACGAGCGGGTCGACGCGCTCCCAGCGCCCGACGACGACGAGCACGACGCCCACGGGCCACAGGACGCGCTGCCACGCGACCACGGCGCGCGAGGGCGGGTCCGTGGCCAGGAACGCCCCCGCGAAGAACTGCGCCGCCCCGAGCACGAGCATCGACACGCCGCCCAGAAGCGCCAGGTGCAGCGCCGCCCAGCGCGTGAGCGGCCAGTCCGCGAGCGAGCCCGCGACCGCGACGACGGCCGCGGCGACGAGCAGCGCGCCGGCCACCGCGAAGGTCGCCGCGAGGACGCCCGCGGGCGACCGGCGAGGAGGCCGCGGCGGGGCCATGCGCGGGCGTCGCAGAGGGGCGGGCGGGGACGACATCGGCGCAGCATCAGCGCTGGGCGGCGGACGTTCAAGCGCACCGTCCCGTCGCGGACTCACGGGTTCGCCGCAGGCCGATTGCGGGTTTTCCGCAGAGATGGCTGGGCTTCCCCGCAGACCTGGGCGAAGCCCCTTGTCCGGGCGATCTGCGGCGTTAGCTTCGCCGCCATGCCCCAGCTCCCGGCCTCCGACCCGCATCGTGAACGACGCATCGCCGCCCGCCGCTTCTTCGCCGCCGGCGAGCCGTCGGCGGAGGGCTGGTCGGAGATGCACGCCGACCCGCGGACCTGGGAGCGCTTCTACCGGCAGCGCTGGCAGCACGACAAGGTGGTGCGCTCGACCCACGGCGTGAACTGCACCGGCTCCTGTTCGTGGAAGATCCACGTCAAGGACGGTCTGATCACCTGGGAGACCCAGCAGACCGACTACCCGACCAACGGGCCCGAGGTGCCGGAGTACGAGCCGCGCGGCTGCCCGCGCGGCGCCTCGTTCTCCTGGTACGTCTACTCGCCGCTGCGCGTCCGCTACCCCTACGTGCGCGGCGCCCTCCTGGATGCCTGGCGCGCGGCGCTCGCCGAGCACGGCGACCCCGTCGAGGCGTGGGCGGCAATCGCCGACGGACCGGGGGACTACAAGCGCCAACGCGGCAAGGGCGGGCTCGTCCGCGCGTCCTGGGACGAGGTCTCCGAGCTCGTCGCCGCGGCGCACGTCGACACGATCCGCCGCCACGGGCCCGACCGCATCGCGGGCTTCTCCCCCATCCCGGCGATGTCGATGGCCTCCTACTCCGGCGGGGCGCGCTTCCTGTCGCTGCTCGGCGGGGTCTGCCTCAGCTTCTACGACTGGTACGCGGACCTGCCGCCCGCGTCGCCGCAGATCTGGGGCGACCAGACCGACGTCCCCGAGTCCGCCGACTGGTGGAACTCCGGCTACCTGGTCATGTGGGGCTCGAACATCCCCATGACCCGCACCCCGGACGCGCACTTCATGACCGAGGCGCGCTACAAGGGCGCCAAGACGGTCGTGGTCTCGCCCGACTACTCGGACCACACCAAGTTCGCCGACCACTGGCTCCCCGCGCAGCCCGGCACCGATGCCGCGCTCGCGATGGCGATGGGCCACGTGATCCTCAAGGAGTTCTACGTCGACCGCGAGGTCCCGTACTTCACGGACTACGCGCGGCGCTTCACCGACCTGCCCCACCTCGTCACGCTCGACGAGCACCCCGACGGAGAGGGCTCCGTCGCCGGCCGCTTCCTGCGCGCGTCCGACCTGGGCGACACCGGCGAGCACGCCGAGTGGCGGACCGTCGTCGTCGACGAGGCCTCCGGCGCGGCGGTCGTGCCCAACGGCGGCATCGGCGACCGCTGGGGCGCCGAGGGCGCCGGCCGCTGGAACCTCGAGCTCGGCGACACGACGCCCGCGCTCAGCCTGCTCGGCCGCCACGAGCAGCTCGTCGAGCTGCGCCTCCCGTGCTTCGACCCCACCGCGGATGGACAGTCCGGCGGCGTCGTGCGCCGCGGAGTGCCCGCCCGCCGCGTAGGCGGGCGGCTCGTCACGACGGTCTTCGACCTGCTGTGCGCCCAGCACGGCGTCCGGCGCGGCGACGACCTGCCCGGCGACTGGCCCACCGGCTACGACGACCCGCGCCCGTACACGCCCGCCTGGCAGGAGGGCATCACCGGCGTCGACGCGGACCTGGTCGCGCGCATCGCCCGCGAGTTCGCCCGCAACGCGGAGCGCACCAACGGCCGCTCGATGATCATGATGGGCGCCGGGACCAACCACTGGTTCCACTCCGACCTGATCTACCGGGCGATGCTGAACCTGGTCCTGCTGTGCGGGTGCCAGGGCGTCAACGGCGGCGGCTGGGCCCACTACGTCGGCCAGGAGAAGGTCCGGCCGATCACCGGCTTCTCGACGGTCGCCTTCGGCCTCGACTGGCAGCGCCCGCCGCGCCACCAGGCCGCGACCCCGTTCTGGTACCTCTCGACCGGCCAGTGGCGCTACGAGCAGGCCGACGCCCGTGAGCAGCTCTCGCCGCTGGCGACCGACGAACGGGCCGCCCAACATCCCGCGGACGCCAACGCGCTCGCGGCGCGCCTCGGGTGGATGCCGTCGTACCCGACGTTCGACCGCAACCCGCTCGACATCGTCCGCGAAGCCGAGGCGGAGGGGATCGCGCCGGCGGACTACGTCGTCCGCGAGCTCAAGGCCGGCCGGCTGGGCTTCGCCTGCGAGGACCCCGACGCGCCCCAGAACGCCCCCCGTGTGCTCACCGTCTGGCGCTCGAACCTGATGGGTTCGTCCTCCAAGGGCCACGAGTACTTCCTCAAGCACCTTCTCGGGGTCGAGACGAACGCGGTCAACGAGGAGGAGTCGCCGCCCGAGCTGCGCCCACGCGACGTCACCTGGCGCGACGACGCGCCCGAGGGGCGGCTGGATCTGATGGTGGCGCTCGACTTCCGGATGAACGGCACCTGCCTGCACTCCGACGTCGTGCTCCCGGCGGCCACCTGGTACGAGAAGGAGGACATCTCCACGACGGACCTGCACCCGTTCGTGCACTCCTTCAACGCGGCGATCAACCCGCCGTGGGAGACCCACTCCGACTGGGACGCGTTCCGCCGGATCGCCAAGACGTTCTCGCGCCTCGCCGCCGAGCACCTGGGCGTGCAGCGCGACCTCGTCGCGGCGCCGCTGCTGCACGACACCCCGGACGAGCTGGCCCAGCCGCTCGGCGAGGTGCTCGACTGGAAGCGCGGCGAGTGCGAGCCGGTGCCCGGGCAGACGATGCCGAAGCTCGTCGTCGTCGAGCGCGACTTCCCCGCCGTCCACGAGCGGATGACCTCGCTCGGGCCGCTGGTCGAGGCCAACGGCACCGTCTGGAAGGGCGTCACGACGCCCGACGTGAAGCTCGAGATCGCGCACCTGCGCGAGGAGAACGGGGTCACGGCCGGCGGCCGCCCGCGGCTGGAGACCGCGCGCCACCTCTGCGAGGCGATCCTCGCGCTGTCCGGCGCCACCAACGGCCGGCTCGCCGTGGAGGGCTTCCGCTCGCTGGAGGCGCGCACCGGCACGGCGCTCGCCGACCTGGCGGCCGACCGCGGCGAGGACCTGCACACGTTCCGGGACGTCGGCATCCAGCCCCGCAAGACGATCACGTCGCCGGAGTGGTCGGGCATCGAGTCCCGTGAGCGCCGGTACTCCCCGTTCTGCGTCAACGTCGAGCGGCTGGTGCCGTGGCGCACGCTCACCGGGCGCCAGCAGCTCTACAACGACCACGCCTGGCTGATCGACCACGGCGAGGGCCTGCCGACCTACAAGCCGGCGCTGGACATGGGCCGCCGAACCTCCGGGGAGGGCTCCGACGGCGCGACGGTCGCGGTGCGCTACCTGACCCCGCACTCGAAGTGGTCGATCCACTCGACCTACCAGGACAACCTCCACATGCTCACCCTCTTCCGCGGCGGGCCGGTGGTCTGGATGAGCCCGGTGGACGCCGGCAAGGTCGGCGTGAGCGACAACGACTGGATCGAGATGTACAACCGCAACGGCGCGGTCGCCGCGCGGGCGGTGGTGTCGCACCGCATCCCCGAGGGCGCCGCGTTCATGTACCACGCACAGGACCGGCACATCAACGTGCCGATCTCCGAGGTCAGCGGCCACCGCGGCGGCACTCACAACTCGGTCACGCGCATCCAGATGAAGCCGACGCACATGATCGGCGGCTACGCCCAGCTCTCCTACGGGTTCAACTACTACGGCCCGACGGGCTCGCAGCGCGACGAGGTGACGGTCATTCGCAAGCGCCGCACGGAGGTCGTGTACTGATGCGCGTCAAGGCCCAGGTGGCGATGGTGATGAACCTCGACAAGTGCATCGGGTGCCACACCTGCTCGGTCACCTGCAAGAACGTGTGGACCAACCGCGACGGCGCGGAGTACATGTGGTTCAACAACGTCGAGACCAAGCCGGGGGTCGGCTACCCGCAGCGTTGGGAGGACCAGGAGGAGCGCCGCGGCGGCTGGGAGCTCGACCGCAAGGGCCGGCTGCGCCTCAAGGCCGGCGGGCGGGCGAAGAAGCTGGCGAACATCTTCTTCAACCCCGATCTGCCGTCGATCGACGACTACTACGAGCCGTGGACCTACGACTACGAGACGCTGACGACGGCGGGGCCCTCCGCTGAGCAGCCTGTCGCCCGGCCGGTGTCGCGGATCTCGGGCCAGCCGATGTCGATCGAGTGGGGCCCGAACTGGGAGGACGACCTCGCCGGCGGCCCCGAGAACTCGCCGCGCGACCCCAACCTGGTCGCGATGGAGGAGGACGTCAAGGCCTCCTACGAGCAGGTCTTCATGATGTACCTGCCGCGCATCTGCGAGCACTGCCTGAACCCGTCGTGCGTCGCCTCGTGCCCCTCGGGCGCGATGTACAAGCGTGAGGAGGACGGCATCGTCCTCGTCGACCAGGAGGCCTGCCGCGGCTGGCGCATGTGCGTCTCCGGCTGCCCCTACAAGAAGGTCTACTTCAACCACGTCTCCGGCAAGGCCGAGAAGTGCACGTTCTGCTACCCGCGCATCGAGGCGGGGCTGCCGACCGTGTGCTCGGAGACGTGCGTCGGGCGCATCCGCTACCTGGGTCTGGTGCTCTACGACGCGGACCGCGTCGAGGAGGCCGCCTCGGTGCCCGACGAGAAGGACCTGCTCGACGCGCAGCTCGACGTGTTCCTCGACCCCGACGACCCCGACGTGCGCGCGGCCGCGCTGCGCGACGGGATCCCGGAGGACTGGATCGACGCGGCCAGCCGGTCGCCGGTGTGGGCGCTCGCGCTGAAGTACCGGATCGCGCTGCCGCTGCACCCCGAGTACCGCACGCTGCCGATGGTCTGGTACGTCCCGCCGCTCTCGCCGGTCACCTCGCTCGTCGAGGGTGAGGGCGCCGTCTCCGACCCGGACGACGTCTTCCCCGCGATCGACAACCTGCGCATCCCGATCGAATACCTGGCGAACCTGCTGACGGCCGGTGACGAGACGGTGATCCGGCGCGTGCTCAAGCAGCTCGCGGCGATGCGCAGCCACATGCGCGAGAAGCTGCTCGGCGGCGAGCCGAACCCGGAGCTGGCCGAGATGGTCGGGATGACCCCGGAGGCGATGGAGGAGATGTATCGGCTGCTGGCGATCGCCAAGTACGAGGATCGGTTCGTCGTCCCGCCCGCCCATCGTGAGCTGGCGGGCGAGCTCGCCGAGCAGCAGGGCTCCTGCGGCCTCGACTTCCCCGGCGGGCCGGGCGCCTGCGTCGACGGCGCCGGAAGCGCCGACGGCAACGGCGCGGTGGCGCACTCCAACGGCGAGTTCCACCTGCACGTGCAGCAGAACAACGGCGCGCTGACGGAGCTGCGCGAGCGGCGGGCGCGCGAGCGCGCCGAGCGGAGGGCGGGACGATGAGCCCGTACAAGCTCCTGTCGCTGCTGCTCGACTACCCGGACGCGGAGCTCCTGGCTCTCCGCCCCGAGGTCGCCGCCGCGGTGGCCAAAGTGCCCGCGGCGGAGATCCGCGAGCCGCTGGAGCGCTTCCTGGCCTCCGAGGCCGAGCGCTCGGCGGTGGACCTGCAGACCGCGTACGTGGCGACCTTCGACTTCGATCGGCGCGCGAGCCTGCACCTCACCTACTTCGTCCACGGCGACCGCCGGCAGCGCGGCGTCGCGCTGCTCAAGCTCAAGCGGCTGTTCGCGGCGATGGAGCTCGAGCTCGCGACCGACGAGCTGCCCGACCACCTGCCGCTGCTGCTGGAGCTGGCCGACATCGCGGGGCCCGAGGCGGGCGCCGAGGTGCTGCGCGAGTTCCGGCCGGCGATCGAGCTGATCGGCGCCCGCCTGCGCGAGCAGGAGAGCCCGTACGCCGAGGTGCTCGGTGCGCTCTCGTGGCTGCTGGGGCCGGTGACGGACGAGACGCTCGAGTCGATCCTCCACCTCGCGGCCCAGGGGCCGCCCGAGGAGCAGGTCGGGCTCGAGCCGTTCGCGCCGCCGGAGACGATGGGGATGCTCTCGCCGTCGTCCGCCTGCGCGCCGGGTGAGCCGGCGCCCCTGACCCAGACAACGTCGATGGATGCGACGGTCGCCGCCGCACCGGGAGGCACCCGATGAACCGGCTGGACGTGCTGCTCTGGGTGGTGGTGCCCTACGTGTGCATCAGCGTGTTCGTCGTCGGGCACGTGTGGCGCTACAAGCGCGATCAGCTCGGCTGGACCACGCGCTCGACCCAGCTGCTGGAGCGCCGTCGGCTACGCCCCGGCGTGCTGCTGTTCCACTTCGGCCTGCTCGCCGTGATCGGCGGACACGTCCTCGGTGTGATCGTGCCGGCCGCGGCGACCGAGGCGGTCGGGGTGGACGAGCACCTGTACCACAGCGTGTCGGTCGTGGCCGGAACCAGCGCCGGCACCATGATGATGGTCGGCTTCCTGCTGCTGATGCTCCGGCGCGCCCAGGTGCCGCGCGTCCGCCAGGCGACGACCCGGACCGACGTCCTCACGTTCTCCGTGCTGGCCGTGGTGATCGTGACGGGCATGTGGGCGACGGTGATCGTCAACCTGATCGGCGGCGGCTACGACTACCGCGAGACGGTGGCGCCGTGGTTCCGCGGCCTGTTCCTGCTGTCACCCGCGGGCGAGGGGATCATGGCCGCGCCGCTGGTCTACCAGGTGCACGCGCTCGCCACGATGCTCCTGTACGCCGTGTGGCCGTTCAGCAGGCTCGTCCACGCATGGTCGGCGCCGGTCGGCTATCTGCGCCGGGCGCCGATCGTGTACCGCCGACGCAGCTCCGCCGTGAGTCGACGTCGTCCGAGGCCGACGTCGACACCAGACTTCCCGCCAACGGGGCGGTGAGCGGCCACTCGCACCGTCAGCCCCCCGACGGTGCGAGGGTCCGCCCCTCTTGAAGCGACGAAGCCCCCGCGTGGAGCGCGGGGGCTTCGTCGTCGTTGGGCCCGGCCGCCGTCGGACGGCTCAGGCCGCTATGCGCAGCGGGGCCTCGAGCAGGGCGCGGATGTCCGACAGGAAGCGCGCCGCGTCGGCCCCGTAGAGGATCCGGTGGTCGCAGGAGAGCGTGATTGTCATCAGGCGGCGATCGACGATCTCGCCGTCGACGCGCGCCAGCACGTCGCGCAGCGCGCCGACGCCGAGGATGGCCGCCTGCGGGACGTTGATGACCGGCGTGATGGCGGTCATGCCGTACATGCCGAGGTTCGAGACGGTGAACGTCCCGCCGTCGAGGTCCTCGGGGCGGATGCGGCCGTCGCGGACCGCCGCGGCGGCCTCGCGCACGTCGCGGGCGATGGCGCCGAGCGACTTGCGATCGGCGTCGAACACGGTCGGGACCACGAGCGCGTCGTCCGCCGCGACGGCGACGCCCACGTTGATGCGCTCGTGCAGCTCGAAGCGGCCGTCGCGGTAGCTCCCGTTGGCGCGCGGGTGGTCGCGCAGGGCGAGGGCGGCCGCCTTGACGACGAGGTCGTTGAGGGAGGGCACGGTGTCGCCTTCGCCCGCGATGGCCTTCAGCTCGGCACGCAGCGCGATCGCCGCGTCCATCGCGACCTCGGTCTGGACCTGGAACTCCGGCGCCGTGGCCTTGGCCTCGACCATGCGGCGGGCGACGGTCTGCTGCAGGCGGGTCGGCTCCTGCACCTCCACCCCCCGGCGCGCCCGATCGCGCGGCGCGGGCGCGGCGGCGATGCCCGCCGGCGGCGCGGCCGCCGGAGCCGCGGGCGCGACGGTGCGCGCCG
>JANJUA010000243.1 GCA_024710825.1 Solirubrobacteraceae bacterium | reverse complement strand
GCGATCGCCGTCGCGTGCAGGCCGCCCGCGCCGCCGAAGGCGAGCAGCGCGAAGTCGCGCGGGTCCACGCCCCGCTCGACGGTCATCACCCGCAGCGCGCGCACCATCTCGGTGTTCGCGATGCGCGCGATGCCCTCGGCGGTGTCGAGCAGCCCGAGGCCCAGCTCGTCGGCGAGCGCCGACACCGCCCGCCGCGCGGCGTCCACGTCGAGCTCCACGCCACCCGCCAGCTCGGCGGCGGGGTCGAGCCGGCCGAGCACTAGGTTCGCGTCGGTGACCGTGGGCTCGGTGCCGCCGCGGCCGTAGCAGGCGGGGCCGGGGTCCGCGCCCGCCGAGCGCGGCCCCACGCGCAGAGCGCCGCCGGGGTCGCGCCAGGCGATCGAGCCGCCGCCGGCGCCCACGGTGTGGATGTCGACCATCGGCAGCGCGAGCGGGCGCCCGCCGACCTCGCGAGCGCTCGTCTCGCGCACCGCGCCGTCCTCCACGACGCAGACGTCGCACGACGTGCCGCCCATGTCGAAGCAGAGCAGGTCGCGCACGCCGGTCTGCTCGGCGACGAGCGCGGCGGCGGCGGCTCCGCCGGCGGGTCCGGAGAGGACCGTGAGGGCGGCGTGGGCGGCGGCCAGCTCCAGCGTCGCCAGGCCGCCGCTGGACTGCATGATCGACGGCTTGGGCAGGCCCGCGTCCCGGGCGCGCTTCGCCAACGCCCGCAGGTAGGCGCCCAGCAGCGGCGACAGGGCCGCATCGATCTCGGTCGTCGCGGCCCGTTCGTACTCGCGGAACGTCCCGACGACGTCGTGCGACAGCGAGACGTGCGCCTCCGGCAGCCGCTCGGCGAGCGCCGCCGCGAGCGCCTGCTCGTGCTCGGGATGGGCGTAGGAGTGCAGCAGCACGACCGCGACGGCCTCGGGCCCGACGCGCTCCAGCTCGTCGAGGGCCGCCGCGACGGCGGGCTCGTCGAGCGCGAGCAGCGGCCCGTCGGGCGTCATCCGCTCGCGCACGCCGATCCGCCGCTCGGGCGGCACCAGCGGCGCGGGGTGCGCGGCGCACAGGCGATACAGCTCGGCGCGGCGCTGGCGGCCGAGCGCGACGACGTCGGTGAAGCCCTCCGTCGCCAGCAGCGCGGTGCGGGCGCCGGTTCCCTCCAGCAGCGCGTTCGTCGCGACGGTCATCCCGTGCGCGAACACCTCGACCTCGCCCGCGGGGCGCCCCGCCCGCTCGAGCGCGGCGGCGACGGCCGCCATCACGCCCTCGGACTGGTCGGCGGGCGTCGAAGGCGCCTTGGCCGTCACCAGCCGACCGTGGATGGCGAGCACCGCGTCCGTGAAAGTCCCTCCTACGTCGACGCCGAGCAGCATCGACGAGGCAGGCTACGCGGACGCGGCGCTACGCGACGGCCAGCGCCGCCGCCTCCTCCTCCAAGCGCTCGGTCTCCGCCAGGTGCTGATGCGACGGGCAGTAGCCGTTGCGAGGCAGCGGCATCCGCTGGCAGGGGGTTCCCTTGCGCGTCGTCGCCCGGCACTGAAGCGGGTTGCCGTTGATGTCGAAGCCCTGTCGCGGCTGGGTCTCCAGCCAGGCCTCGGCGATGGCCAGCACGCGCCGCACCGTCTGGCAGACATGGGCCTGCTGGCTCATCGGGAAGTAGATGCGGATGTCGTTGAACAGGCTCTTCGCCGGCCGCGCGAAGTAGTGGCGGTCGTTGGCGAGCCGTTCCAACGTCGCCTCACAGGACCTGAGCACCTCGGCGTGAGGATCGGGATGTGCGCTGTCGCCGCTCCCGATGTAGGGGGCGAGCTCGCGGTAGATCGCTCGGCTGAACTGATACATGCAGACCCTCGACGCTCCTTGCGAATTGCCTTCCTCCGAAGGTGCCGTGCAAGATGCCTGCTCAATGTGAAGAACAGCCCTCGGTATGTTGAGCTTGGGTTAAGCGGGGCGTCTCAGTCCCACTGCTCGAAGCAGGGGGCGGCGCCGGGAGCCACGATCGTGTGGTGGTGGTCGAGCGCCGGATCGCGCTCGGGGAAGTCCGTGCGCAGGTGGGCGCCTCGGCTCTCCTCGCGCAGCAGCGCGCAGGCGCCGATCAGGCGGGCGAGCGGGTACGGGTCGAGCTGGAGCGTCGCGAGCCCGTCGCGGCTGCGCTCGAGCCCGGCGTGGCGCCACAGGGCGTCGCGGGTCTCGCGGCCGGGCGTCGGCAGGGGCTGGGCCGTCGGAGGCGTCGCCGCGCCCGCGGGAAGCGGGTCGTCGAGCGCGGCGAGCCCCGCGCGGCGGCCGAAGACGCAGCACTCCGTCAGCGAGTTCGACGCCAGCCGGTTGGCTCCGTGCAGGCCGGTGCACGCCGTCTCGCCGACCGCGTAGAGGCCGCCGACCGTCGAGCGGCCCTGGAGGTCCGTCACGATCCCGCCCATGCCGTAGTGCGCCGCGGGCGCCACGGGGATGGGCTGCGTCGTGGGGTCCAGGCCGGCCTCCCGCAGCGAGGAGACGACGTTCGGGAACAGCGCCGGGTCGATCGCGGTCATGTCGAGCCCCACCGACGGCGAGCCCGTCCGCCGCATCTCGGCGACCACGGCCTGGGCGACCTCGTCGCGCGGCGCCAGCTCGTCGACGAAGCGCTCGCCGTCGGCGCCGTGCAGCGTCGCGCCCTCGCCCCGGATCGCCTCGGTGACGAGGAAGCCCTCGCGGCCGCGCACCCCAGCGACCGCCGTCGGGTGGAACTGCATGAGCTCCAGGTCGGCGAGCCGGGCGCCCGCGCGGCGGGCGAGCAGCAGACCGCTGCCCAGCGAGCCGGGCGGGTTCGTCGTGCGCTCCCACAGCGCGGCGGTCCCGCCCGTGCAGAGCACGACCGCCCGCGTCGCCAGCGCGCGCCCGTCCTCGAGGACCAGGCCGCGGCAGGCGCCGTCGTCGCCGGTCCACAGCGCCGTCGCGCGCGCGCCTTCGAGCACGTCGACGTTCGGGTGCTGGACCGCCAGCGCGGAGAGCTGGCGCACGACACGGCGGCCGGTCGCGCTGCCGCCGGCGTGCACGACGCGGCGGATCGAGTGGCCGCCCTCGAGGCCCAGCGCGAGGTCGCCGTGGCGGTCGGCGTCGAAGCGGACGCCGAGGCCCTCGAGCTCGCGCACCCGCTCGGGCGCCTCGCGCACGAGCACCTCGGCGGCGGAGCGGCGGGTCAGGCGGCGCCCCGCTCGCTCGGTGTCGGCGAGGTGGGCCTCGGGGCTGTCGCCCTCGGCGAGCGCGGCGGCCAGCCCGCCCTGC
Source organism: Solirubrobacteraceae bacterium (assembly GCA_024710825.1). Classification (GTDB taxonomy): domain Bacteria; phylum Actinomycetota; class Thermoleophilia; order Solirubrobacterales; family Solirubrobacteraceae; genus Capillimicrobium. Next base: position 1,754 of record JANJUA010000243.1, on the reverse strand, counting down.
GCCCAGTAGCTGGCCGTGCGCGCCAGCGGCGTCGCGGAGACCAGCGCCACGCGCCCGCCGGCGGCCGCCGCGGTGAGCGCGGTGAAGAGGCCGGCGGCGCCTGCCCCGACGACCGCGACGTCCGCGTGGGTGACGGGGCCGGCTCTCATGAGGGCAGTACCGTACTCGCGTGGCCGCACCGGTCCTCCTCAGCCACCCGTCCTCGCTGCGCCACGACACGGGCGCGCATCCGGAGCGGGGCGAGCGCCTCGTCGCCGTCGAGCGCGAGATCGAGGCGCGCGGCGGGCTCGGCTGGGAGCGGCGGGAGTCGCCGGCGGCCACCGTCGAGCAGCTCGAGGGCGTCCACACGGCCGCGCACGTCGAGCGGATCCGCGCGCTGTGCGAGGCCGGCGGTGGCGCGATCGACGCCGACACGCTCGTCAGCCGCGACTCCTACGAGGCGGCGCTGCATGCGGCGGGCGGCGCGATCGCCGCGTCCGAGCTCGTGCTCTCGGGCGCCGCGCCGTGCGCGTTCAGCGCCCACCGCCCGCCCGGCCACCACGCCGAGGCGGGGCGGGCGATGGGCTTCTGCCTCTTCAACAACGTGGCGGTCGCCGCTCGGCACGCGCTCGACGCGCTGGGGGCCGGGCGCGTCCTCGTCCTCGACTGGGACGTGCACCACGGCAACGGGACCAACGACATCTTCGCGGCGACCGACGAGGTGCTCTTCGTCTCGATCCACGAGTCGCCGCTGTACCCGGGCACAGGCTCCGCCGACGACCTGGGCCACGGCCGCGGCGAGGGCTACACGGTCAACCTGCCGGTGCCGGCGCGGTCGGGCGACGACGTGTGGCTGGCGCTGGTCGACCGGGTCGTGGCGCCGCTGATCGGCTGCTACGAGCCGGGGCTCGTGCTGGTCTCCGCGGGCTACGACGCGCACGCCGAGGACCCGCTGGCCGGCTGCCTCGTGACCGACGCCGGCTTCGCGGGCATGGCCGCGCTCGTGCGGGCGGCGTGCGAAGAGCGCGGGATCCCGCTCGCCGGCGTCCTGGAGGGCGGCTACGCGGGCTCCGCCCTGGCGCGGTCGGTCGCGGAGACGCTGGCCGTCTGGGGCGCGGTGCCGGCCCCGGCGCCCCCGCCCGTCGCCTCCGATGCGCTGGCGCTGCGTGCCCAGGAGCGGCTCGCGCGCGGCGCCTGGCCCGCGCTCGGACACGCCTCGGCCTGAGATGCGCACACGCGCGACGCTCCTGATCGCGGCCGCGGTCAGCGGCGCGGCGCTGATGGCCGTCGAGTTCGCCGGGCAGCGGATCCTCGCGGTCCACTGGGGCGACTCGGTGACCGTCTGGGGCGCGGCGATCGCGACGGTGCTCGGCGGGCTGACGCTCGGCTACGCGGCGGGCGGTCGGCTCGCCGACGCCAGGCCCGTGGGCGGGACCCTCGCGGGCGTGCTCGTGGCGGGAGCGACGGGCGTCCTGGCGGTGGCGCTGCTGGGCGACCCGGTCGCCGGGTGGCTCGTCGATCGGGTCCCGGGGCTGCGCTCGGGCGCGCTGCTCGGCTCGCTCGTGCTGCTGCTGGCGCCGAGCGTGCTGCTCGGCATGACCAGCCCGGTGGCGGCGCGGCTGGCGATCTCCGACGTCGCGGTCAGCGGCCGGCGGGCCGGGGACGTCTACGCGGCGGGCAGCCTCGGGTCGATCGCGGGCGCGCTGGGGGCGACGTTCTGGCTCATCGAGGCCCTGGGGACGAGGGGGGTCCTGGCGGGGGCGGCGGCGGCCGTG
>JANJUA010000240.1 GCA_024710825.1 Solirubrobacteraceae bacterium | reverse complement strand
CCGCGGGCAGGCCCGCATCGCCCGCCGGACCCGAGCCGCTGCCCGCGCCGGGGACGATGCCCGGACCTGCGGGCAGGCCGGAGCCGGTGGCCGCACCGGGGACGATGCCTGGGCCCGCGGGCAGGCCGGAGCCGGTGGCCGCGCCGGAGACGATGCCTGGACCTGCGGGCAGGCCGGAGCCGATGCCCGTCGGGCCGCCGACGGCGGCGCCCTGGCCCGCGGGCAGGCTGGAGCCGACGACCGGCACCGCCTCGTGCCCCTCGGCCGATCCCACGGCGACATGGGGGCCGCCGACGGCGCCCGTGGCGCCGGGCACGATCGCCGCCGCCTGAGCCGCCGCCGGGGTGGGCGCTCCCGCGAGCGCCGCGGCGTCCGTGGACCCTGCCGACCGGTCGCTGGTCGGCTGGCTCTTGCGCTGGCCCCCCGCAGCTGCGGTCCAGGCCTGCTCGTGCTCCGTGAGGACCGCCTCGAACGGCGTCTCGGGAGCGTCTGGCGGGGCTCCTCGCGTGGGCCCCGCTCGCCCGCCGGAGCCCGGCGGCGCGGTGGTGATCGCTGGGGTGGGCATTCAGATGATGGATGGGGTCGTGGTGGCGGTCCGGTAGCCGGCGGCGTAGCCGAGGACCTTCTGGACGTACTGCTGGGTCTCGGCATACGGCGGCACCCCGCCGTAGCGCGTGACGGCGCCCGGCCCGGCGTTGTACGCCGCGAGCGCCTTCGTCTCGTCGCCGGCGAACGCGTCGAGCTGGCGGCGCAGGTACTGCGCCCCGCCTTCGATCGCCTGTGCGGGGTCGTGCACGTCGGTGACGCCGAGCGACGCCGCCGTCGCGGGCATGAGCTGGGTCAGCCCCTGCGCGCCGGCCGGGCTGCCGGCGTTCGGATCGAAGTTCGACTCCGCGCGGATCAGGGCCTTCAGAAGCGCCGGATCGACGCCGTGCCGAGCCGCCGAGGCCTGGATGAGGGCGTCGTACGCCGTCTCGCCCCCGCCGGTCACGGCCATGGCCATCGGGTCGGGAACGGAGGCGGCGCTCAGCTCGGTGGCGAACGACGAGGTCGAGGCCGTGGGAGCCGGGGGCGGCGCGGAGCCGGTCTGAAGGGTGACGAGGAGCTTCTGGATCTCGTCGACCCGGGCCCCGACGGCAGCGGCGCTCATCCGAGCCTCGCGTTGCGCGCGTGGACGTTCAGGGCGATCTCGTCGAGCAGCGCGCCCTCGGCACGCTGCATCTCCGCGCGGTGCTCGCTGCGGCGACGCTGCTTGAGGCGCTCGAGCACCTCGCGGCGCCGGCGGGCCTCGACCAGCGCGGAGCGGCGGGCGTCGACCTCGACGCCGGCCCGCTCGAGCGCCAGCTCGGCGTCGGCGCGCTGGCGCAGCAGCCGCTCGGTGTAGAGCTGGTCGGCGTGCAGGTCGCGCGCCGGGACCTGGGCACCGGCCCTGTCGCGGCGGGAGGCCTGCGCGGCGATGACGCGCTCGACCGCGGCCTGGAGCATCGCCTGCCCGCGGAGCTGGGCGCCGAGGCTGGAGGCGAGCTGCTCGCGGGCGCGATCCTCGTCATGCTCGCGGAGCTCGCGGACACGCTCGAGGCGGAAGCGGAAGGGCTTGGCGCTCACGGCCCGGTACTCGGTCGGCGCGGGCCGATCTCCAGCCCGCTGGACATCCGTCCGAGCCGGCACGCGTCCGACATCAGACGCTCAGGTTCAGCGGCGGCAGCGCGCTGGGGCCGCCCGCGGCCAGCGGGTCGCGGCCGAGCTCGGCGCCGGCGGCGGTCGGCTCGTCCACGTGCTCGGCGTCGACCACCTGCGGCGGGCCGGCCAGCTCGACCAGGCGCGCGTCGACGACCTCGTACGGGTCGTGGTCGTCCAAGCCCTGGCGCAGGAAGCCGTCGATCTCGCCCTTGAGCTCGATCGCGCGGTCGACGACCGGGTCGGTGCCCGGCTCGTAGGCGCCGATGGCGATCAGGTCCGCCTTGTCCCGGTAGGCGGCCAGGAGCCGGCGCAGCGCCATGCCCGCCTCGCGAACCTCCGGGGCGGTCACCTCGCTGACGAGGCGAGACACGCTCTGGAGCACGTCGACCGCCGGGTAGTGCCCCGCGTGCGCGAGCTCGCGCGTGAGGACGATGTGGCCGTCGAGGATCGAGCGGACGGCGTCCGCGATCGGCTCGTTCATGTCGTCGCCGTCGACGAGGACGGTGTACAGCGCGGTGATCGACCCGCGGTCGCTCGTGCCGGAGCGCTCCAGCAGCTTCGGCAGCAGCGCGAACACCGACGGCGTGTAGCCGCGGGTCGCCGGCGGCTCGCCGATCGCCAGCCCGACCTCGCGTTGCGCCATGGCGAAGCGGGTGACCGAGTCCATCATCAGGACGACGTCGGCGCCCTGGTCGCGGAACCACTCGGCGATCGTGGTCGCCGTCAGCGCCGCCTTGATGCGCACGAGCGCCGGCTGGTCGGAGGTCGAGACGACCACGACCGAGTGGCCGATCGCGTCGCCGAGGTCGCGCTCGACGAACTCGCGCACCTCGCGCCCACGCTCGCCGACGAGGCAGATGACGTTGACCTGCGCGGTGGAGGAGCGAGCGATCATGCCCAGCAGGGACGACTTGCCGACGCCCGAGCCGGCGAAGATGCCGAGGCGCTGGCCGCGCCCGCACGGCACGAGGCCGTCGAGGGCGCGGACGCCGAGGCCGATGCGCTCGGCGATCCGCGGGCGCGTGAGCGGATCCGGCGGCTGCGCGATGACCGGGTGGGTGAGCTGGGCGTCGACGGGGCCGTGACCGTCGATCGGCGCTCCGAGCGCGTCGACCACCCGGCCGAGCAGCCCCGGCCCGACCGGGGCGCGCAGCTGCGCGCCCGTGGCGGTCACGACGTTGCCCGGCCCGATGCCCTGCATGTCGCCGAGCGGCATCAGCAGGGTCCGCTTGGAGCGGAAGCCGACGACCTCGGCCTTGACCGGCTCGGCCCAGCGTCCGGCCTGCACCTCGCAGACCTCGCCGACCTGCGCCTCGAGGCCGGTGGCCTCGACGATCAGCCCGATGAGGTCGCTGACGCGCCCGCGCCGCAGGTGCAGGTCGCTGTGGCGCACCAGGTCGGCCATGCGCCCGGAGCGGACGCGGTCGAACGCCGGGGCGTCAGCCGCCGGCGAGCTCATGCAGGAGCACCTCTCGCGCGCGCGTGAGCTTCGTCTGCAGCGTGGCGTCCACCTCACCCTCCTCGGTGCGCACGATCGCGCCGCCGCGCGGCACGCGGCGCTCGGCCTGCACCTCGCAGTGCTCGATGCCGCCGAGCGAGCCGACGAGCTCCGCGACGTGGTCGCGCACGAGCTCGAGGTCGGCGGGGTGGACGAGGAGCAGGACGCGCTCGCGCTCGACGAGCCGCCGCAGCGCGCCGCGGGCGACGTCGACGACATGCTCCGGCCGGGCCTCGAGCGCCGCGCTCAGCGCCTGCTCGGCGATCCGGAGCCCGAGCTCGACGGCGGCGGCCTCGGTGCGCTCGGCGAGATCCTCGCCGGTGGCGGTGAGCTGCCGGGCCGCCTCCGCCAGCGCCTCGGCCGCGGGCGCCGCCGCCGCGAAGGCCTCCTGGCGCCCGAGCTGCAGGCCCTCCTCGTGGGCGGCGGCGCGGATCGCGTCGGCCTGCGCCTGCGCGGCGGCCACGATGTCGCGCGCCTCGCGCTCGCGCCGAGCGATGGCCGCCGAGTGGTCGACGGGAGGCTCGAGGGTGGCGTAGGAGAAGTCCGAGGCGGACATCGCTCACACCACCTCGTCCTCGCCGCTGTCGCCCTGGCGGATGGTGATCGTGCCCGCGTCGTCGAGCACGCGCGCCGAGCGCACGATCTTCGACTGGGCCTCGTCCACGACCGCCTTGCGCTGCGGCGGCATGACCTCCATGTCCTCCCGGAGCATCTCCGCGCCGCGGGACGACAGGTTGGACAGCAGCTTGTCCTGCACCTTCTGGTCGACGCCGCGCAGCGCGACCGCCAGGTCCTTCTGGTCCACGTCGCGCAGCAGGATCTGGATGTCGCGGTCCGACAGCGTGACGATGTCGTCGAAGGTGAAGATCCGCTGACGGACCTCCTCGGCGAGGACCTTGTCGGTCTCGGCCATCGCCTGGAGGACGTGGCGCTCGGTCGAGCGGCCCGCCTGGTTGAGGATCTCCGCGAGCGCCTGGACGCCGCCGGAGGCGGTCAGCTCCTGGTCGAGGATCGCCGACAGCTTCTCCTTGAGCGCGGTCTCCAGGTCGCGGACGACCAGTGGGTTGGTCTCCGACATCGTCGCGATGCGCAGCGAGACCTCGCCCTGGAGCTCGCGCGGGATCTCCGCCAGCACCTTGGCGCCCATCGTGTTCGGCAGGCTCGCCACGACGATCGCGATCGTCTGCGGCGCCTCCTCCTGGAGGAAGGCGGCCACCTGCTCGGGCGGCGTACGGCGCAGGAAGTCGAACGGCTTGTGGGACATCTTGCCGGTGAGGGCGTCGACGATCTCCTGCGCCCGGGCCCGGCCGAAGCGCTTCTCGAGAACGTCGTAGGTGTAGTCGACCCCGCCCATCGCCGCCTGGTCCGGAGACGTGACGTACTCGGCCAGCTCGGCGATGATCTCGCGCGTCGTCTCGGCCGGGACCTGGCGGATCTCGACCATCTCGGCCGAGAGCGCCTCGACCTCCTCGTCGTCCATGTGATGCAGCACGCCGGCCGCGAGCTCCGGCCCCAGGGCCACCAGCAGCACGGCCGCCTTGCGCATGCCGGCGAGCGTGACGAGGTCGGTTGCCACTACTGCCTGTCCTCGTTCATCCAGGAGCGCAGGGCGGTGGCGACGCGCTCCGGCTCCTTCTGGACGACCTCGTCGATCGGGCGGCGGCGCTGGCCGCCCGCCGTCAGCGAGAGCTGCTCCTCCGCCTCGAGATCCTTGATCGGCGTCGGCGCGTCGAGCTGGCGCAGCCACGTCGGGTTCGCCAGCACCTCGTCCTCGCGGCGGCGCAGATGGCGGGTGACGAAGAACAGGAACAGCAGCGAGGCGAGCGCGAGCAGCGCGTACTTCGCGTAGCCGACGACGCCCTCCGGCGGCACGAGGCTCGAGGTCGGCTCCTGCGCCGGCTCGGCGAAGGCGATCTGGCTGACGGCGAACGTGTCGCCGCGGTCGGGCTGGATGCCCGCGGCGCTGCGGACGGCCCCGCGGAGCGCGGCGACGTCGGCGGCCTCGACGGAGTCGTCGACGACCAGGGCGACGTCGAGGCGCTCCACCTCGCCGGGGGCGACCTTCGTCCGCCGGATCGTCTTCCCGACGGCCATCTTGGTCGTCTGCTTCTCCGACTCGTAGTTGGAGTCGCCGCCCGCGCCGGCGCCCTCGCCCTCGGCGTAGCCCGGGACGTTCGCCGTCGTGCCCGCGGCGGCTCCGGCGGCGGCGGCTCCGCCCTCGAGCTGCTCGGTCTCGGTGGACCGCTCCAGCGGGACGCCGCGCTCGTAGCGCAGCTCCTCGATCGAGGTGTCGTCGACGTTGAGCTGGGCGTTGACGCGCACCTGGCCCTTGTCCGGGCCGAGGGTGCGGAGCAGCAGCGCGTTGAGCGACGTCTCGAGCTGCGAGGCATAGCGCGCCTCCGCGGCGGCCTTGGAGATCGAGCCCGCGCCGCCGTTCTCGCCGGCGGGCCAGAGCATGCGGCCGGCGCCGTCGGCGATCGTGACGTTCTCGGTCTTCAGCCCCTCGACCGACGACGCGACGAGGTTGGCGATGCCCTTCACGGAGGCGGACTCCAGCGAGCCGCTGTCGCCGCTCAGCAGCACGGCGGCCGTCGCGGGCTTGGCCTCGTCGGCGAACAGCTGGTCCTCGGGCAGCGTGAGCTGGACCTGCGCGCCGTTGACGCCCTGCACGCCGCCGATGGTCTGGGCGATCTGGGCCTCCAGGGCGCGCTGGTAGGCGACCTGCTGCTGGAAGCTCGAGGAGCCCAGCTTCTGCTCGTCGAACTGCTTCCACGGCTCGCCCCCGCCCCCGTTCGCGCCACCGAGGCCGGCCTCGGAGAGCGCGATCTGCGCCGTCGCCGTCTGCGACTTCTCGACCGCCAGCGCGGTGCCGTTGTTGCGAATCTCGTACGCGATGCCCCGCTCGTCCAGCGCGGTGGTCATGCGGCCGGTCTGCGCCGGGTCCAACCCGCTGGAGACGAGCGTGTAGCTCGGCTTGGAGGCGATGCTGAACAGCAGGAACGCGACGACCAGGACACCGAGCGCGGCGCCGCCCAGGACGACGCGCTGGCGCATCGACATCGACTGGAGGAGCTTCATCCGGGCCTAGACCGTGGTGTGGAAGATGTCGTTGATCGCGTCGGTGGCCTTGGTGCGGACCTGCGCGGCGAGCTGCATCGACAGCTGCGCGCGCTCGATGGCCATCACGACGGAGGTCGGGTCGGCCGCCCGGCCGGTGGCGAGCGCGGTGGAGGCCTCGGAGGCCTCCGCCTGCAGGCTCGACAGGCTCTGGAGCTGCTCGGCGAGCATCGCGCCGAAGCCGCCTGAGCCGGAGGCCTCCGCGCCTTCGACCCCGCCGGAGAGCTCCCCCTCGGCGGTGGTGCCGTCTATGCCGGGCAGCCCCCACTCGGGGCCCACCGCCGCCATCGACGGGTCGATCGGGACGGGGCTCAACGCAGCAGCTCCAGCGTCTTGGTGAACATCGCCTTGGCGGTCTGCATCGCCGTGACGTTCGCCTCGTAGGCGCGCGAGGCGCCGATGAGGTCGACCATCTCCGTCACCGCGTCGACGTTCGGCATGGTCACGTAGCCGGCGGCGTCGGCGTCGGGGTGGCCGGGGTCGTAGACCCGGCGCCCGGGGTTCTCGTCCTCGACGATCGCCGCGACCTGCACGCCCTTGCCCGCATTGCCCATCGCGCCGTCGAGCACGTTGCGGAACGCCCCCTCCGTGCCGGTCGCCTGGAGGACGACCTCCTTGCGGCGGTACGGCTCGCCGTCCGTCCCGCGGGTGGACTGCGCGTTGGCCAGGTTCTCGGCCGTGACGTCCATGCGCAGCCGCTCGGCGGAGAGGCCGCTGGCCGAGATGCCCAGCGCGTCGAAGAGGCCCATCAGCGCACCCCGATCGCGGACTCGAGGATCGCGATGCGCCCGCGCGCCACCGAGACCAGCGCCTGGTACTCGAGGCCGTTCTGGGAGAGGTTGGCCGCCTCGACGTCGAGGTCCACGGTGCCGCCGTCGAGCCGCATCGTCGCCGCGCCGTCGACCGCGGGTGCGAAGGTCGCGTGCGCGGCCGCGTCCGCGGCCTCGACGGTGCGCTCCTCGGCCGCCCGGCGCAGCACGCTGTGGAAGTCGACGTCCACCCGCCGATAGCCGGGGGTGTTCGCGTTGGCGAGGTTCTGGGCGAGGGCGGACTGCCGGGCCGCCGCGCCGCGCATCGCGCCCTCGAGGAGGTTCTGGGTCGGGTCGAAGAGAGCCATGGAAGATCGGTCTGCGGCCCGTCCCTGGACCTGTCGCGCCTCCTCCGTGGAGGCTTCCCGGTCATCGGACCGGCGCCGCGAACCTTTAGGCGTCGATCTCGACGCCGCGTCGCGGCGCCGAGCCACCGGGCCGGTCGGCTCAGACGACGCGGTCGAGCGTCCGTCGCGGGTCCAGGCCCGCGGGCGCATAGCCCCGAGCCGCGGTCCGCCCGTGGACGACCTGGCCCAGCTCGGCGCGCGTGCCGGCGAGCGCTTCGCGCAGCGCGTCGCTGACCTGCCGCTGGACGGCGAGCGCGTGGGTGAGAGCGGCGCGCGCCTCGTCCGACAGCTCGTCGGGCAGCCGCGCCATCGCCGCGGCCCGACGCTGGTGGAGGGCCTCCAGCTCGTCCAGGCGTCCCTCGTGAACGAGCTGGCGCTCCAGCTCGGCGAGGGCGACCAGCGTCTCAGCGGCCTGCAAGGGTCACCTCGCCGGGGCCTCCGCGCTCTGGGCGATCTGCGCCCACGCCTCGCGCAGGCTGCCGACCATCGCGATGACACGCTCGAGCTTCTCGCGGTCGCGCTCGATCCGGATCTCCCAGATGCACCGCTTCCAGAAGACGTAGATGCCCTCGAGGTTCTCGGAGATCGAGCCCTGGCTCATGTCCAGCGTGGCCTGGAGCTCGTCGATGATCGCCTCCGCGCGGTTGAGCCGGTCGTGGCTGTGGGCGATCGCCTGCTCCCCCATGGCCGCGTCCGCCTGGCGCAGGAACCGCACGATCCCGTCGTACAGGAGGACCACGAGCTGCCCGGGAGTGGCGGTGAGGATCGCCTGCTCCTGGTAGGCGCGGGGGTTCGCGTAGGGGTTCACACCCTCGTGATCGGCCGCCCGCGCCGCTCTTTGAGCCTTCAGCGCTGCTGGCCGACGACCATCTCGGCCGAGACCATGATGTGCCGTCGCATGGATGCGGCCGCGGCGTCCTCGTCGCCCTCCTCGACCGCCGCGAGGATCTCGCGATGGGCCTGGAGCGATATCGGCGCCCGGCCGGGAAGCGTCAGCGACGCCTCCGACGTTCGATCCATCGCGTCGCTGATGAGATCGACCAGGAAGCCGAAGAAGCGGTTGCCGGTGGCGTCGACGATCGCCCGGTGGAAGAGGCGGTCGCCGTCGACGCCGTCGCCGCCGCCGGCGATCGAGCGCTCCATCGCCACGAGCGCCGAGCGCATCGCGTCGAGGTGCTCGGGCTCGCGGCGGCGGGCGGCCAGGCGGACGGCCTGGACCTCGACGCCCTCGCGGACCTCCCAGATCATCGGATGGTCGATCTCGGCGTTGGCGACCTCGGAGGCCAGCGTCGGGACCAGGTCCGCCGGCGCTTGGCGCAGGTAGACGCCGTCGCCGTGGCGGACGTCGACGATGCCCTTGACGCGCAGCGCGGTGAGCGCCTGCCTGACCGACGTCCGGCTGACGCCGAGCTGCTCGGCGAGCTCGCGCTCGGAGAGCAGGCGATCGCCCGGCCGCAGGCTCTGGCCGGCGATGAACTCCTGCAGCCGCTGGGCGACGACCTCGTACAGCGGGCTCCGGGTGATCGGCTGAAGCGGCTCGGCCATGGGCTGCGCGTCAGTCTAGGCCGGGGTCAGATGACCTCGACCGGGTAGCCGCGCGCGATCAGGCTGTCCTTGATCGCCTCGGCGTGCTCGGGCCCGCGCGCCTCGAGCGTCAGCTCGACGCCGGTCTCGCGCACGTCGAGATCCACGCCGTCGCGAACGTGGTCGACCTCCAGCAGATTGGCCCGGCTCTCGGCCACGCTCGCGAGCAGGCCGGCCAGCCCGCCGGGCTGATCGCTCACTCGGGTGTAGAGGCGCAGACGACGGCCGACGCGCGTCTCCTGCCGAGCCGCGATCCCCGCCAGCAGGCCGGCGTCGACGTTGCCGCCGGACAGCACCGCCACCGTCGTCGCGCCTTCCGCCGGGCGCACCTGAGCGGTGAACAGCGCGGCGAGCGACGCCGCGCCGGCGCCTTCGACGACGAGCTTGGACCGCTCCAGCAGGAGCACCATCGCCTCGGCGATGGCGTCCTCGCTCACCGTGACCATGTCGTCGACGAGGTCGCGCACGAGCGGCAGCGTGATCTCTCCGGGCCGCTTGATCGCGATCCCGTCGGCGATCGTCGCGACGCTCTGCGCGACGACCGGCGCGCCGCCGGCGAGCGAGGCCGGGTACGGCGAGCACCGCTCGGCCTGCACGCCGACGATCCTGACGTCCGGCCGGCGCGCGCGGATCGCCGCCGCGACGCCCGCCACGAGGCCGCCGCCGCCGACCGGGACGACGACGACGCCGAGGTCTTCGACGTCCTCGAGCAGCTCGATGCCGAGCCCGGCCTGGCCGCGGATCACGTCGAGGTCGTCGAACGGATGCACGAAGACCGCGCCGGTCTCCTCCGCGTGCCGCCGCGCGAGGTCGACGCACGCGTCGACGGAATCGCCCTCCTGACGCACCGTGGCGCCGAACGCCCGCACGCCGGCCAGCTTCGAGATCGACGCGCCGAGCGGCATGAAGACCTGGCACGGGACCCCGCAGGAGTGCGCGGCGTACGCGAGCGACTGCGCGTGGTTGCCGGCGCTGCCCGCCACCACGCCGGTCGCGTCGCCGATCGCGCGCAGCTTGCTCAGCGCACCGCGCAGCTTGAAGGAGCCGGTGCGCTGGAGGCTCTCGGCCTTGAGGACGATCGTCCCCCCGCAGCGGCTCGACAGGCTCGTCGCGGTCAGCAGCGGCGTGCGCCTGACGACCTCGGCGGACTCCCGATGAGTCGCCGCCAGCCGGTCGTAGGACAGCTCGACCGGAACGCTCATGTCGGAGCTCCGCGGCTCATGCCACGGCCGCCGGCGCCGAGAGGTGCGGGTAGAGCGGGAACCGCTCCGCGATCGCGGCGCAGCGCTGCTCGAGCTCGTCGCGCTCGGACTCGTAGGCGCTCGACAGCGCGGTCCGGATGATCTCGCCGAGCTCGGCGAACTCGGCGACCCCGAGGCCGCGGGAGGCGAGCGCCGGAGTGCCGATCCGGACGCCCGAGGCGATCATCGGGGGGCGGGGGTCGAACGGCACCGCGTTGCGGTTGGCGGTGATCCCGATGCTCTCCAGCCGCTGCTCGGCCGCGGGGCCGTCGAGCGGCGACTCGCGCAGGTCGGCGACGACCAGGTGGACGTCGGTGCCGCCCGACCAGACGCCGATGCCCTCCGAGGCGGGGGCCTCCATCAGGGCCTTGCCGATCGCGATCGCGCCGTCCAGCGTGCGGCGTTGGCGCTCGGCGAACTGCGGCGAGGCGGCGATCCGCAGCGCGACGGCCTTGCCGGCGATGACGTGCTGAAGCGGCCCTCCCTGCTGGCCGGGGAACACGGCGCTGTCGATCTTCTTGGCGTGCTCGGAGCGACAGATGACGAGGCCGCCGCGCGCGCCGCCGAGGGTCTTGTGGATGGTCGTCGTCACCACGTCGGCGTGCGGCACCGGGCTGGGGTGCAGGCCGGCGGCGACGAGCCCGGCGAAGTGCGCCATGTCGACCATGAGCAGCGCCCCGACCTCCTGCGCGATGCTGGCGAAGGCGGCGAAGTCGAGCCGGCGCGGGTAGGCGGACCAGCCGGCCACGATCAGCTTCGGCCTGCTCTCCCGGGCTATCGCGGCGACCTCGTCGAGGTCGATCAGGCCGGTGTCGCGCCGCACGCCGTAGGGGACCACGTCGTACAGCCGCCCCGAGACGTTCAGCTTCATGCCGTGGGTCAGGTGCCCGCCCTGGTCGAGGGCCAGTCCCATGATCCGGTCGCCCGGGCGCAGGAGCGCGTGGTAGACGGCGGCGTTGGCCTGGGCCCCGGAGTGCGGCTGCACGTTGACGTGGTCGCCGCCGAACAGCGCCTTGGCGCGGTCGATCGCGAGCTGCTCGGACACGTCGACCCACTCGCAGCCGCCGTAGTAGCGCCTGCCGGGGTAGCCCTCGGCGTACTTGTTGGTCAGCACGCTGCCCTGGCACTCGAGGACCGCGCGGGGGACGAAGTTCTCGGACGCGATCATCTCCAGCGTCCGCTGCTGGCGCCGCAGCTCCCCCGTCAGGACATCGGCTATCTCTGGATCGACCTCGGCGAGAGGGCGGTCGAAGAAGTCGGGCGGAAGGTCGCTCATAACTGCCGTCAGCTCCCGGTAGGCGCCGAGGTCACGGGCGACCTCGGTCGAGTGGCTGGACCACTCTACCTCTATGCCTCTACGCCGGTCAACCGGCGCCGGAAGCTAGTCCCGCTTCACGCTGAGGCCGGCGAGCAGATCGGCCGTCTGCGCCTGGCTGCGGGCCAGCGCGAGCTCCATCGCCGTGAACTGCCGGCGCAGCAGCTCCTCGCGCACGGCGAGGCGGGCGTCGACCCGCGTGATCGCGTCCTTGATGCGCGTCAGCTCGTTGCCCGTGCTCTCGATGCGCTGGTCGAAGAGGCCGTTGGCCTGCACCATCGGCGTGAGCAGGCCGCCGAGCGACTGGGCCAGCCCGACGGTCCCCTGGGTGCCGCCCATGAGCTTCTGCACGCCGAGCGGATCCTCGTCGAACGCCGTGTCGAAGACCTTCTCGTCGAAGACGAGCCTGCCCTTGATCGAGTCGGCGTTCGTGGCGGCCGACCCGACCGCGGCGCCGGTCGTGATCCCGAGGTCCGCCAGCGCGTTCATGCCGCTGGGCAGGCCGGACACGACGTCGGTCATCGCGGTGCGCAGCGTGCTCATCATGTTGCGCAGCCCGAGGTCGCCGAAGAGCGCCCCCTGCGCGGCCTCGGCTGAGGTGAGCCGCGAGCCGTCCTCCTTGACGACCTTCTTCTCGCTCGTCTTGGTCGCCATGAAGTCCATGGCGTCGTTGTAGGCGGCGACGAACGCCTTGAGCTTGTCCTTGACGGCCGTCCGGTCGACTTCGGGCGTCGAGACGTTGATCGCGGTCCCGGCGGTGAGGCCCTTCAGCGTCAGCTCGACGCCGGGCAGGGCGTTGGCGACCACGTTCGTCGCGCTCGTCTGCTCGGGCCCGTCGTCGATCGAGTACTTCGCGTCGGTGCCCGCGCGCGACGCCGTCTCGGTGAGCATCGCGCCGCTGGCCGTGAGGCTCACCGCCGACCCGGTCGTGCGGCTCGTGAGCACGAGCTGGGCATCGCCGACCTTCACGGCGAAGACGCCCAGCGCGGAGTTGGAGTTGATCGCCGCGACGACGCCGGGCAGATCCTTGCCGTCGGCGATCTCCACCGTGACGCCGTTGACCTCCAACGTCGTCGGACCGTCGATCTCGCCCCAGTCGTAGGTCTTCTGCGCGGCGCTGGCCATCTGCGTGACCTTCACGCTGTAGCCGCCGGGCGCGGCGCCGTCGCTCATGCGGGCGCCGATCTTCGCCTCGTCGGCGGAGGTGACCGACTGCTTGGGCAGCCACAGCAGGACCGAGCCGAGGTCCTCGGCGGCGGTGCGGAGGCTCTTCAGCCTGGTCTGCGCGTCGCGTAGTGCCTGCTGGCGCGTGGTGGCGGCGGTCTGATCCAGCGAGAGCCGAACCTTGGGCTGCGCCTCGATCGCCAGCAGCGACGAGATGATCGTCTCGGTGTCCATCCCGGAGACGAGGCCTCCGAGCTGCAAGCCGGCCATTCAGATCCTCCTCAGGCGGCGTCCGGGGGTAGCAGAGAGGCGGCGTCCATGGTCTCGGCCAGGCTCAGCGTCCGCACGAACGACCCCTCCGCGTCCCGTAGGGAGGCCGACACGCGATTCGCGACGATGTCGAAGCGCACGCGCAGCCCGGCCTCGTCGAGCCGCGAGCAGACCAGCGCCGCGTCGGCGAGCGCGTCCAGCACCTCGGCGGGCGGCGTCCGCCGCTCGCGCTCGGCCGTCAGGTCGTAGACACGCGCGAACCGGCACGTCCGGTCGGGCACAGGCGCAGGCCCAGGCGTCACCGACGCCGACGGCCTCACGTCCCCGATGCGGGACGCCTGGATGTGCATGGAGGTTCCTCCTGGATCGTTCCCCGACCCGTCCATGGGTCGGTGTGCTCTCCTGCACCATCGACGGGCCGGGCGCGCACTTGAGCGCCAAGCCGACGTCGTGGACGTTCCTCTCAGGGCGGCTCATGCCGCTACGCGCTCCAGCAGGCCGCGCGCGACCGGATGGTCCGGGTCGAGCGACAGCGCCTCGGCGGCGAACAGCCTCGCGTCGTCGGGCAGCTCGCGACCGTAGGCCACCCAGCTCAGCCCGGCGAGCGCGTCGGCGTCCGGGCTGCCCTCCCGGCAGACGGCGATCCACTCGTCGGCCGCCGATTCCAGGAACCCGCGGCGCAGGTACACGTTCGCGAGGCGCTCGCGGCGCTCGCGCCAAGGCAGCGCGACCACCTCGGCCAGCGGCACGAGCGTGGCGAAGGCGTCCACGTCGACCACGCGCAGGAGCGCCTCGAGCATGACGAACAGCGGATCTGCGGCCTCCGCGGGCAGCATCGCGGGCGCCTCGCCGCCGGCGACCAGGCCCTGCCAGGCGGCGAGCACGGCGAGCTCGCCCGCCGGGACGTCGGCCTCGCGCGCGAGAGCGACGGCGCCTGCCGCCGCCTCCGCGTCGCCGGCGGCCAGCCGCGCGAAGGCCGCGGCGCGCGCCGCCTGCGGGGCGTAGAGCCCGCCGTCCGGGACGCGCGCGGCCTCCTCGGCCGCCTCGTCGTAGCGCGCCTGGGACAGCAGCGCCTCGACCAGCGCCAGGCGGGCGGCCGAGGCGCCGGGCTGACGCGCGAGAACCGCCCGCAGCTCCGCCTCCGCCGGTTCGACCGCCTTCGCCTCGTACAGCGCGAGCGCGACCATGAAGTGGACGGCCGGCGTGACGTCGCCGACCGCGTCGTGGATCGTCGTGACGACGGTGGCGGGCTCGGCGTCCAGCGCCAGCATCGTGGTCGCGAGCGGCTCGACGGCAGCGAGGAAGCGCGGATGCTCGACGAGGCAGCGGCGCAGGAGCGCCTCGGCGTCGGCGAGGCGGCCCTGGCGGCGTCGCAGATCGCCGAGCGTCGCGAGCGCCAGGAACGTGCCGCTGCCGACGGTCGCCGTGTAGCGGTCGGGGGCGTCGCCCCACTCCAGGCAGCGCTCGAGCAGCTCCGCGGCGCGGTCCTCGTCCTCCAGCGCCAGGGCGGCCAGGGCCTGCTCGAAGACGATGTCGGTGAAGCCCGGCAGCATCGCCAGCAGCTCGTCGCCGCGCTCGATCGCCTCGCCGTGGCGGTCGCACTGGCGCAGCGCCTTGACCAGCCGCTGGCACAGCGCGGGCAGGAACCCGTAGCTCAGTCGCGCCGGATCGTGCATGACACCGGCGTAGGCGCGCTCGAACGCGGCGAGAGCCGCCTCGTCGTCGTCGATCGCCGCGTACTCGGAGCCGAGGTTGAAGTGCTGGAAGGGCGTGTCGAGCCCCTCCGCGGCCTGCCGCTCGAGCAGCTCCAGGTTGCGGCGCGACTTGTCCTTGGCCGCCCGCACCTCGCCGAGGTAGCCGTAGTGCTCGACGCGGACGGTGGTGATCTCGAGGCGCTCGGGCAGGAATCCCGGGAGCGTCTGGGCGATCTGCTCGTGGATGCGGCCCTCGAAGCGGTACTCCGGTCGGTTGCGGAAGAGGCGCATCGCGTTGTGGTTGACGGCCGTGCCGTCGCCGAGGCGGCCGGTGTGGTTGGTCTCGCTGAGGAAGAAGGCCTCCCGCCACGTGCGTCCGATCAGCTCGCGCAGACGCGGCCCGTCGCCGTCGACGAGGATCTCGTCGGCGTCGAGGTAGAGGATCCAGTCGGAGGTCGCCGCGTCGAACGAGACGTTGCGCGCCTCGGCGAAGTCACCGGTCCACTCATGGTGCAGGACGCGCGCGCCGAGCTCGGTGGCGATCTCCACCGTGCGGTCGGTCGAGCCGGTGTCGACCACGATCAGCTCGTCCACGTGGTCGCGGACGGCGGCCAGGCAGTCGCCGAGCATCGCCTCCTCGTCCTTGACGATCATGCACAGCGACATCGTCTGGTCGGTCGCGGGCTTGGCGCGGGCGGCGACGCGCTTGGCGCGGTCGCGCAGCGCCTTGAGGCGGACGGCGACGTTCGGGGGCAGCGGGAGCGCGCCGTCGTGGCCGGCCGCGCGGCGGCGCCGGATCTCGGCGAGGTTGCGCTCCACGTGCGGAAGCGTCGGATCGAGGCCGGCGGCGGCCTTGAACAGGCGCTCGGCGGCGCCGAGCTCGCCGATCTCGTAGAGCGCGACCGCGGCCAGGTTGAGCAGGACAGGCTCGCGCGGGTCGGCCTCGAGGATCTCGATCGCGGCGTCGACGACCGCGGCGAAGACGGGCCCGACGACCGTCGGGCTCGTGCCCTTGGCCGCCAGGCCGGTGACGAGCAGGCGGGCTCGCGCCTCGTAGCGGCGGTGGACGTCGCCGATCTCGGCGGCTTGCGCGAACAGGGCTCGGTAGGCCGCGGCGTCCCCGTCGGCGAGCAGCGCTCGAGCGCGGGCCTCCAGGACCACGGCCGGCGCGACCGTGGGCGCCGCGGCGACGACGGGCGCGGACGAGCTGACGGGATCGGTGAGGCGAAGTGCCATGCGGGGATCGAACCTCTTCGCGAAGCGGGGGACGTGCGCCCCCCGTCATCGGCTGTTCCGTCCGAAACTTGTGCTTCTCCCCAGAAGTGGCGAGGGTCACGGTTGACGGATGTCGGATACCGCGCGCTGTGGGCGATCCCGATACCTCCCAGCGTCCCCATCCAGCTCCTTGGAGGAGTTCCCCCGATGACCACCGCGTCGAGACGGATGTCGGCCGAAGAGACGTTGCGTCTCTGGCTCGACTACCAGCGCACGAAGGACGCCGCCCTGCGCGACCGGCTCATCCTGACGTTCGCGCCCATGGTGAAGTACATCGTCTACCGCAAGGTCCGCGAGATGCCCGCCAACGCCGAGGTGGAGGACTTCATCTCCTGCGGACTCGAGGCGCTCATCGTCTCGATCGACCGCTACGACCCCGACAAGGGCGCGACCCTGGAGCAGTACGCGTGGACCCGCATCCACGGCGCGGTGCTCGACGAGCTGCGCCGCCAGGACTGGGCGCCGCGCTCGGTCCGCCGCTGGGAGCGCGACATCGCGAAGGCCACGGAGGAGTTCACGATCCTCCACGGGCGCCGTCCGACGCGTACGGAGCTCGCCGCCGCCATGGGGACGACCGTGACCGAGCTGCGCCGGCGCCAGGACGAGATCGTCGCCTCCGACGTGACGTCGCTGAACGCGCTCGTGCTCTCCGACGACGACACGACCATCGAGCGCGTCGACACGCTCGCCTCCACCGACGAGCGGCTCGACCCCGAGCACGCGGCGGCACAGGAGGCGCTCAAGGACAAGTTCCGGGCCGCGTTCGCCGAGCTCCCGCGCCGCGAGCGGGAGGTCGCGGTGATGCTCTACGTCAAGAACCTGACGCTCGCCGAGATCGGCGTCGTTCTCGGCGTGTCCGAAAGCCGCGTCTGCCAGATCCACAGCGGGCTGAAGCGCACGCTGCGCGGCGCGCTCGCCTCCGAGCACGAGCTGGTCGCGCTCGTCGCCTGACGACGGACGAGCCCACTCCCGGAGCCGCTCACGCCTCGAGCCCGCCCGGGCGGACGCGGCGCAGTGCGCCGAGGTCCATCCGGTGGGCCCAGATCAGCGCCTCCGCGACCGCCGACCAGAGCGCCTCCGGGACCTCGGTGTCGAGCTCGAGCGCCGACAGCGCCTCCGCGAGCGCCGCGTCGTC
>JANJUA010000236.1 GCA_024710825.1 Solirubrobacteraceae bacterium | reverse complement strand
CCGCAGCTCGCCGAGCGTCAGCCCGCGCCTGACCTCGAGGCCGATGACGAAGAAGAACAGCGCCATCAGGCCGTCGTTGACCCAGTGCCGCAGGTCCTCGCGGATCTCGGCTCCCGCGAAGTCGATCGTCAGGTAGCTGCCCCAGAGGTCGTCGTAGGCGCCGGAGAACGGGGAGTTGGCCCAGAGCAGGGCGAGCAGCGTTGCGGCGAGCAGCAGACCGGCGCTGCCGGTCTCCGTGCGCAGGAAGGCGAGCAGAGGGCGGTCGGTCGGGTCCGTCCATGGGGTGCGGCCGGGGGGAGTGGTCATCCTGCTCCGAGGGTCGACGACGTGTTGCCGACCAGGCTTCCCGGCGCACCGCCCCACAGGATAGAGCCGCGCCGCCCGCTACTCTGACCGCGTCGATGCCCGACGACCCAGGCTGTAGTCCCAGGCGCGGCCTCCCCGCCCCGGCGGTGGGGGACGCGCGATGATCGAGCTGGCGCTCATCGTCGTCTCGCTGCTGCTCGTCGCGGCCTGCGGCGCGTTCGTGGCTGCCGAGTTCTCCTTCGTGACGGTCGACCGCGCGTCGGTGGAGCGCGCCGCGAAGGAGGGAGACCGGCGGGCGCTCGGCGTCGCCACGGCGCTGAAGACGCTCTCCACGCAGCTCTCCGCCGCGCAGCTCGGCATCACGGTGACGAACCTCGTCATCGGCTTCATGGCCGAGCCGGCGATCGCCCGCCTCATCGACGGCCCGCTCGAGTCCGCCGGGCTGACCGGCACGGCGGCGCGCGGCGTCTCGGTGACGATCGCGCTCGTCATCGCCACCTCGGTGACGATGGTGTTCGGCGAGCTGATCCCGAAGAACCTCGCGATCGCCCACCCGCTCGCCACCGCCCGCGCGGTGCAGCGCTTCCAGCGGACGTTCACGCGCTCGACGGCGCTGATCGTGCGGGCGTTCAACAACACCGCTAACGGCATCCTGCGTCGCCTCGGCGTCGAGCCGCAGGAGGAGCTGGCCTCGGCCCGCTCGCCGGAGGAGCTGGCGTCGCTCGTCGGGCGCTCCGCGGAGCAGGGAACCCTCGAGCCCTCGACCGCGGCGCTGGTGCAGCGCTCGATCGCCTTCGGCGAGCGCCGCGCATCCGACGTCATGACGCCGCGCACGCAGGTGCACCTCCTCCACGAGGCGGACCCGGTGATCCAGGTCTTCCGCGAGGCTCGCGCGACCGGGCGCTCGCGCTTTCCCGTGATGACGGAGGACGGCGAGCGCGTCGTCGGAGTCGTCCACGTCAAGCACGCGATGGGCGTGCCCCACGAGCAGCGCGAGAGCGTCGCGGTCCGCGACGTCATGGTCGACCCGGTGCTCGTGCCGTCGACGGTCGAGCTGGACCCGCTGCTGTCGATGCTGCGCGAGGGCGGGCTGCAGATGGGCGTCGTGGTCGACGAGTGGGGCAACGTCGACGGCATCGTCACGCTCGAGGACCTGATCGAGGAGATCGTCGGCGACGTGCGCGACGAGCACGACGCCAGCGACGACTCCGTCCACCACGACGGCGACGGAGGCTGGACGCTCTCCGGCCTGCTGCGGCCCGACGAGATCGCTCGCGACACGGGCGTGTCGCTGCCGGAGGACGACGACTACGAGACGCTGGCCGGGCTCGTCGGCCTGCACCTCGAGCGGATGCCCGAGGTGGGCGACAGCGTCGTGGTCGACGCGCGCGACGCCGACCGCGAGCCGCTGCGCGTGACCCTCACCGTGGTGCGGATGGACGACCTGCGCGTCGACCGCGTGCGGATGGTGGTCGCATGAGCACCGTCCCGGCGATCCTGATCTCGATCGGCCTGCTCGCCGCCAACGCCTTCTTCGTCGGCGCGGAGTTCGCGATCATCTCCGCGCGCCGCGCGACGATCGAGCCGCGCGCGGCCGACGGCGGGCGCGCCGCGCGCATCACGCTCGGCGCGATGGAGAATGTCTCGCTCATGCTCGCGGGCGCGCAGCTCGGCATCACGATCTGCTCGCTCGGACTCGGCTACATCTCCGAGCCGGCGATCGCCCACCTGCTCGAGGGCCCGTTCGAGGCGATCGGCGTGCCCGACTCGCTCGTCCACCCGATCGCCTTCGCCATCGCACTGTCGATCATCGGGTTCCTGCACGTCGTCCTCGGCGAGATGGTCCCCAAGAACCTCGCGCTCGCCGGTCCCGACCGCAGCGCGCTCGCCCTCGCCCCGCTGCTCGTGCTCGTCGTCCGGGTGCTGCGGCCCGCGATCGCGCTGCTGAACTGGATCGCGAACGTCGCTCTGCGGGTGGTGGGGGTGCGGGTGCGCGACGAGATCACGAGCGCGTTCACCCGCGACGAGGTCGCCGGGCTCGTCGACGAGTCGCGCCGGGAGGGTTTGCTCGACCAGCACGAGGGCCGGCTGCTGGCGGGCGCGCTCCAGTTCGAGGAGCGCGACGCGCGGTCGGTGCTGCTGCCGATCGAGACCCTCGAGACCGTCAGCGAGGACGTGACGCCCGCCGAGCTCGAGCGCGTGGCGGCGCGCACCGGCTACTCGCGCTTCCCGGTCCGCGGGGAGGGCGGCGAGCTCGTCGGCTACCTGCACCTCAAGGACGTCCTGGAGTTCGAGGACCGCCACCGCAACCGACCGATCGCCAAGGCGTGGATCCGGCCGCTACCGTCGGTCGCCGCCACCGATCCCCTGCGGACGGCGCTGGCGACGATGCAGCGCTCGGGCTCGCACCTGGCGCGCGTCACGGAGCCCGACGGGCGGCTGGTGGGCGTCGTGGCGCTCGAGGACGTGCTGGAGGAGCTCGTCGGCGAGATCCGCGACGAGGCCGCGGCTAGCTCTCGCCGCGCCGCACGACCCGGACGCGCGGCCTGATCGGCTGCGGCGCAGGCGGCGGCTCGGACGGGTCGACGAGGCGCACCCCCTTGGAGGTTCGCTCGATGCGGTGGCCGTCCATGCCGAGCCGGTAGAGCGCCTGCCCGGGGGTGGCGACTCCCGCATCGCGCAGGTCGGCGAAGGTGACGGGCCGCGAGGCCTCGCGCAGCAGCTCGAGCGCCAGGATCGGATCCTGCCACTCCGTCGTGGTGCGCGGCCTCACGCGCCGGCGGCCCGTTCGAGGGGGGTGGAGTTCCGGCGCGTGGGGTTGATGGATTCACCCTAGCCGCATCGGATCGGCGGGCCGATGAGCCAGGGCGTCGCGGGCCGTCTGGAGGACATGGCCTTGACCTCGACCGCGCCCGACCGTGCATCATCTCCTGCGCCCATGTCCGAAGCTGCCATCCGCCTGCGGGGCGTGACGAAGGCCTTCGGGCCGATCCAGGCCGTCGACGGCCTCGACCTCGAGGTGCCCGAGGGCACCTGCGTCGGCCTGCTCGGGCCCAACGGCGCGGGGAAGAGCACCACGATGCGGCTGCTGACCGCCCAGGCGATCGCCGACGACGGCGAGCTGGAGGTGCTCGGCTATCGACTGCCCGCGCAGTCGAAGTCAGCCCGCGCGGAGATGGGGGTGGTGCCCCAGCTCGACAACCTCGACACGACGCTCACCGTCCACCAGAACCTCCTCGTCTTCACGCACCTCTACCGCGTGCCGCGCGCCGCGCGCCAGGCGGCGATCGAGCGGGCGCTGGACATCGCGAACCTCGCCGACCGCCGCGACACGAAGGTCGACAAGCTCTCCGGCGGCATGCGCCGCCGGCTGTTGATCGCGCGGGCGCTCGTGCACCGGCCGCGGCTCGTGCTGATGGACGAGCCGACCGTGGGGCTCGATCCGCAGGTGCGCCAGGAGATCTGGGCGCTCATCGACCGGCTCCGGGCCGACGGCGTCTCGATCCTGATGTCCACGCACTACATCGAGGAGGCCGAGCGGCTCGCCGACACGGTGACGATCATGTCGCACGGCCGGGTGGTCGCCGTCGGCGCCCCGTCCGAGCTGGTCGTCGAGCACGCCGGCCGCGAGGCGGTCGAGGTCTACGGGCCGCCGGCCAAGCTCTCCGAGGTCGAGGCGGCGGCCGCTGCGGACGGCCTGCGCACGCGGCGCACCGGCACCTCGGTCGCCGTGCTGCGGCTCGACGTCGCCAACGGCGCCGCGCCAGAGGGCGAGCGACGCCCGGCGAACCTGGAGGACGTCTTCGTGCTGCTCACCGGGGAGGAGATCGCATGAGCGCCGACGCGCTGCCCGTCCCGCGCCCGCCGCGCCGGCGTCTCCGTCGCCTCGAGCGGCCGGCGATCGCCGGGGTGCTCGTGCGCGAGGTCATCAACTTCTCCTCGATGTGGCGGTCGATCACGTTCTCGTCGACCGTCGAGCCGACGGTCTACCTGCTCGCGTTCGGCTTCGGCTTCGGGTCGCTGGTGGCGACCGTCCAGGGCCTGGACTACATCGACTTCGTCGGCACCGGGACCGTCGCCACGGCGATCATGTTCTCGAGCGTCTTCTCCACGATGTTCGGGACGTTCGTCAAGCGCGAGTTCCAGCACACGTACGACGCGATCCTCGCCGCGCCCGTCGACGTCGAGGAGCTGGTGACCGCGGAGGTCCTGTGGATCTCGCTGCGCGCGAGCGTGTACGGGTGCGTGCCGCTCGTCGTGGCGATGGCCTTCGGACTCGAGCCCAGCTGGGGGATGCTGGTCGTGCCGCTCATCGGCTTCGTCACCGGCTACGGCTGGGCGGCGTTCGGCGTGCTGATCTCGGCGCTCGCGAAGTCCGTGGACAGCTTCTCCTACGTGACGAGCATCGTCATCACGCCCGCGTTCCTCGTCGCGGGCACCTACTTCCCGCTCAGCGGCCTGCCCGAGTGGGCGCAGGTGCTCGGCCAGCTCAACCCGCTGTACCACTGCGTCCAGCTGGTGCGCAGCGCGGCGTTCGGCTGGGAGGGCTGGGCGGACGTCGGCCACCTGGCGGCGATCCTCGCCTTCGGCTTCGCGATGTGGCGGCTGGCGATCTGGCGCACCACGAGGCGGTTGGTCGGCTGATGTCCCCCGCCGCCCACATCGCGGGCATCCCGGTCGAGGAGATGCTGCCGTGGGTGGGCGCGGGGGGCGCCGCGCTGCTGACGGCGCGGGTGTGGACGGCGGCCCGCGTGGCCCGGCTGACGGGGCGCGGGAGATCCGGAGAGGAGAGGACCCTCATGTTCGAGCAGACCAAGGCGTTCAGCGGCTTCGCCGTGGACGACATCGACCGCGCACGGGCGTTCTACGGCGAGACGCTCGGCATCCGCGTCACCGCGGAGCACGGGCTGCTGACGCTGCACCTGGCGGGCGGCGACCGGCCGACGCTCGTCTACCCCAAGCCAGACCACGAGCCGGCGACGTACACCATCCTGAACTTCCCGGTCGAGGACATCGACGCCGCGGTCGACGCGCTGGTCGACCGCGGCGTGACGTTCGAGCGCTACGAGGGGGCGGACGAGCGCGGCGTCATGCGCGCCATCGGGCCGCCGATCGCCTGGTTCCGGGATCCGGCCGGCAACGTCCTGGCGGTGCTGCAGGAGGGTTGAGCCCGGCGGCGGGCGGCGGACCGGACGCCGCCCCTGCCCGCCGTCGGCGCTCGGCTACGGAGCGGGGACGATCCGCATGTACGGCTTCGGCTCGCGCCACCCGTCGGGGTAGCGCTCCTTGGCCTGCTCGTTGGAGACCGCGCTCGTGAGGATGACGTCCTCGCCGGGCTGCCACTGCGCGGGCGTGGCGAGCTGGTGCTCGGCCGTGAGCTGCAGCGAGTCGATCACCCGCAGGACCTCGTCGAAGTTGCGGCCGGTGGTCATCGGGTAGATGAGCACGAGCTTGATCTTCCGGTCCGGCCCGATGACGAACACGTTGCGCAGCGTGGCGTTCTGCGCGGGGGTGCGCTCCGTCGGGTCGCCCTCGACGTCCGGCGGCAGCATCCCGTAGATCTTCGCGACGTTGTGGTCCGTGTCGGCGATGATCGGGTAGTTCGGCGCCGTTCCCTCGGTCTCGGCGATGTCCTCGCCCCACTTCCGACTGCCCTCCACGGGGTCGGTCGACAGGCCGATGATCTTGACGCCGCGGCGGGCGAACTCGGGCTCGATGCTCGCCATGTAGCCGAGCTCGGTGGTGCAGACGGGGGTGAACGCGCGGGGGTGCGAGAAGAGCACCGCCCAGCTGTCGCCGATCCAGTCGTAGAAGCCGATGCGGCCCTCGGTGGTGTCGGCCTCGAAGTCGGGGGCGGTGTCGCCTATGGTCAGGCTCATGGTGTGACTCTCCCTTCGGAACGGATGGTCTTGCGGCGGCGCGGTGGCCGGGCTCTAAACCAGTATATTCCGATGGGATTTTGGAGCTAAGCTACCCGGCGCCAGGCACGCTCACGGTGAGGGCGATCGGGTCGATGTCCGCTCCGGCGTTGTAGACGCCGATGAACGCGCTCGCGCCGTCCGCCGTCAGCGTGGCGCCGATGCTCGGCCACGTGACCGTCCGGCCGTCGGGCGAGCGTGTCGGGGTGCCCGGCGTCAACGTCGCGAGGTCGGTCCGCCACGGTCCGTAGGCGACGCCGAACTGCTGCGCCTCCACCGTCGCCGTCAGCCGCGAGCTGCCCTGGGGGTCGATCGCGATCGTCGGGTCCGACACCGCGATCCAGAAGAAGTGCCCCGGGTTGCAGAAGACCATCGTGCCGGTCGTGTCGAGCACGAGCCGGTCGCGCTCGGGGGTGGCGCCACGCTCGTAGGAGCCGCTGCCGGCGAAGGTCCCGCCGGTCAGCCGGCCGCCGTAGCCCGTCACGTAGGAGGCGAACGACTGCTTGAAGCGCCAGGCCAGGTCGCCGGAGGCAGGGAGCGCGCCGGTCAGGGTCGGCCGGGCGGCGGGCTGTCCGGGCGCCGTCGGCGCCTTGCCGATCGGGGTCTGGCCGCTGCTGTCCGGCAGCGGGCAGTCGTATCTGGTCGGCAGCGGCGCGAGCGTGGGGGTGGTCGGCGTCGCCGGGCCGTCGGCGCGGGCCCGCAGGCGCAGCGTGGCGAAGCGCTCCGTCGGCAGCCGCAGCTTCGCGCCCAGCGCCCCTCGCAGCGCCTGCGCGCCCCGCTTGGTCAGCGTCAGCGCGATCGTCGACAGCCGCGCCGTCCCCGCGTCGACGTCGAGCGCGAGCCTGCGCCCCGTGCGCCCGGTGAGGATCGTCGTGCGCCGCTGGCCGAGTCGCGCGGTGACGGACGCGCGGCCGCCGGCGACCGTGACCTGCCACGCGCTCAGCGGCGCGGAGCGCTTGCCGTGGCGCAGCGTGAGCCCGCCCCCCAGCTCCAGGCGGGCGCCGCGGCCGATGGTCGCGTCGGCGACGGGCAGCGAGATGCGGAGTCCCCTGGCCGTCGCCGGCCTGTCGGTCCGCAGCGCGACGTCGCCGTCGCGCAGCGCCTTGGCCGTCGCGGCGTCGAACGACAGGGAGGCGCTGCCGCTCGCGGCGGCGGCGCCCCCGGCCGTGGTCAGGCCGCCTGCGACCACCAGGGCCGAGGCCGCCAGCCACGCGCTCCACCGTCGACTGCCCACCACGATCACCTTGCGATTCCCTTCGGACGTGCTCATCGGCACCAGCGCCGTTAGGGTACCCTAATGATGCCCGGGGAGTCGCGGAGCCGCTCTCGCACCCAAGGCGCGGGAGCGGCTCCCCCCGGGCTCAGCCCACCGGCAGGTGGTACGTGAACGCGCGCGACTTGCGCGTGCAGAGCGTCACGTGCGGGCTGCGGTGCTTGCCGAGGCGCACGCGGACCTCGTGGCGGGCGCGCCAGCCCTTCGGGCAGCCGCGGTCGCTGCTCGCCGTCGCGGTGATGCGGCGCAGGGCGGCGTCGCAGCCCATGTTGCGCACGAACATGACGAACGTGAGCGCCTGCATGCCCCGGCACGGGGTCATGCGCTTGCCCTCCACGGTCGCCGTCGGGGCGGCGGCCGCGGGGCCCGCCGCGAGGGCGAGCCCCAGGCCGCACAGCGCGAGCGCGACGAGGGCGGGGGCGAGGGTCTTCCGGATCGTGGTCATCGGGTCACCAGGTAGGTCGGACGGGACGAGTTGCCGCTGCCGCCCTGGACGGCGCAGCGGTACGGGGACCCGCCGATGGGGGCGCCGTCGCGCACGATCTGGCAGCTCATGCGGTTGGAGCCCACGATCGGGTTGTCCCAGTTGACCTTGACGCCGTAGCCGGACTGGCCGATCGCCAGCACGGCGGAGCCCTCGGGTCCGCCGCCTCCGCCGCCGACGACCTGGCTCTCGACGCGGAAGCGCCCCTGGGCGCCGCTCGCGACGGTGTTCGGCGGCAGGCTCGCCCACTCGCCGCTGCTGAGGACGGCGGCGTCGCAGGTCAGCGTCTCACCCGTCCGGTTGTCGACGGTGGCGTCGACCGAGCGGATGGCCCGCGAGTCGCCGCCGTTCGGCGCCGACAGCGCGAACTTGCCGGAGCCCGACTGGGCGCAGGTCGTCCACGGCGTGTCGCTGGTCAGCGCCGCGACGATCCGCTCGCCGCGGTCCACTCCGTAGCGGGCCTTGAGCGCGGTCTGGAAGTCCGCCCACACCGCTCGCGCCTGGCCGCGCGCACCGGTGACGGCGCGCTGGAAGTTGTCGGCCACCAGCGCGCGCGGGGAGCCCTCCTCGGGGCTCGAGGTCTGGCCGGTGCGCCAGTCGATGAGGCCCTTGTCCTTGTTGAGGTGGCTGTGGCCGACGCGGTCGGGACAGAGCTTGATGGCCGAGGCGCCGAAGACCTTGCGGACCTTGTTGGCCCAGTCCAGGATGTTCTGCGGGCTGTCGTCGCAGCCGCTGATCGGGGCCGTGCCGGCCAGCTCCTCCTCCAGGGAGGGAACCAGGCCGCTCGGGACCGGGTAGCGCAGGAACGGCACGACCTCCGTCCGCTGCAGGCCCGCCGGGTTGGCGATGTTGAACGCCCTCACCGCGGGCGCCGTCTCGGCGTCGTCGGCGAGGTCGTCGCCGGCGGCCGGCGGGGCAGCGAACACGACCGGCCGGCCCGGGTCCGCCTGGTCGGCCCAGTTGGAGTGCGACCAGAAGTCCTCGGCGGTGTGCAGGGCGCGGCCGAGGCCGTTGAACACGCGGCACTTCGCATTGCCGGCGAACAGGCCTACGGCGGTGAGGGCGAAGTCGCAGTCGAAGGCCATGTTGGCCTCCTTCGCGACCACGGCGCCGTTGGCGTCCACGAGCGCGGCCGCCGCCGTCAGCGCCTCCTCGATGCGCCGGTTGAAGTGCTCGACGCAGGCCGCGATGGCGCCGCGCGCGCGCCCGGCGTCCTCCGGCTTGTACGGGTCGCCGGGTAGGTAGTCGCCGTCGTCGCAGTGCGCCTCGGGATGATCGAGGATCTCGGCCGGGTTGTCCGGGATGCCGACGCCGCCGAGGATGCCCTTCTTGCCGGCGAGCTGGTCGATCGACAGCGGCTGGAAGCACGGCGTGACGCCGTCGGCGGCTCCGCAGGCGAGCACGCGGGTGATCTTCTCGTGCTCGGCGTGCTGGCCCATGAACCCGTCGATGGTGCCGAAGGCACCGGCCGCGGACGGCAGGGCGAGCACCGCCGTGGTGGTGGCGAGCGCAGTGAGCGTCCGCCGTCGTCTGGGGAACCTCACGGGTGTCCTCTCGTCGGTCGTTTCGTGGTGCGGATGCTCGATCCGAGGGGTCGGCATCGGGTCGCTCATCGACCGTCGGGATCCGATCCTTGAACGCCACGCCCTATCGTCAGGGGCTCACCTATGACGATCGCTCCATTGACCACCGGGTCATCGGACGGCCTCGACGAGAAGGTCCTGGCCGTCTACGACACCATCCTGCGCCGCAATCCGGGCGAGCTCGAGTTCCACCAGGCCAGCCACGAGGTCCTCGAGACGCTGGGGCCCGTCGTGGCCAAGCATCCCGAGTACGTAGAGGCCAAGCTGCTCGAGCGCATCTGCGAGCCCGAGCGCCAGATCATCTTCCGGGTGCCCTGGGCCGACGACAGCGGCGAGGTCCATGTCAACCGCGGCTTCCGGGTCGAGTTCAACAGCGCCCTCGGGCCGTACAAGGGCGGGTTGCGGTTCCATCCGTCGGTGAACCTCGGCATCGTCAAGTTCCTGGGCTTCGAGCAGGTCTTCAAGAACGCCGTCACCGGGATGCCGATCGGCGGGGGCAAGGGCGGCGCCGACTTTGACCCGCGCGGGCGCAGCGACCGCGAGATCATGCGGTTCTGCCAGTCCTTCATGACGGAGCTGCACCGGCACCTCGGCGAGCACACCGACGTCCCGGCCGGGGACATCGGCGTCGGCCAGCGCGAGCTGGGCTACCTGTTCGGGCAGTACAAGCGCATCACGAACCGCTACGAGTCCGGGGTCCTCACCGGCAAGGGCCTGACGTGGGGCGGCGCCCGGGTGCGGCGCGAGGCGACCGGCTACGGCTGCGCGTACTTCGTCCAGGAGATGCTCGCCGCGCGCGGCTCGTCGCTCGAGGGCAGCGACGTCGTGGTGTCCGGCGCCGGGAACGTCGCGATCTACGCGGTCGAGAAGATCGCGCAGCTCGGGGGGCGCGTCGTGGCGGTCTCGGACTCCAGCGGCTACGTCCACGACGCCGCCGGCATCGACCTCGACCTCCTCAAGGAGGTCAAGGAGATCGAGCGCGAGCGGATCGAGGTGTACGCCCAGCGGCGCGGCCGCGGCGCCACGTTCGTCGCCGACGGCTCGGTGTGGGACGTCCCGTGCCGCGTGGCGCTGCCGTGCGCGACCCAGAACGAGCTCACCGAGCGCGACGCGCTGCGGCTGATCGAGGGCGGCGTCGTGGCCGTGGGGGAGGGCGCCAACATGCCCTGCACCCCCGAGGCGGTGCGGGCGTTCCGCGCGGCGGGCGTTCTGTTCGCGCCGGGGAAGGCGGCGAACGCCGGAGGCGTGGCGACGAGCGCGCTCGAGATGCAGCAGAACGCGTCGCGCGACTCGTGGACGTTCGAGCACAGCGAGCAGCGCCTGCAGGAGATAGTGCAGGAGATGCACGCGGCCTGCTGCGCGACCGCGGAGGAGTACGGCGCGCCGGGCGACTACGTCGTGGGAGCGAACATCACGGGATTCGTCCGCGTGGCGGACGCGATGCTCGCTCATGGGCTGATCTGAGCGGAGCCCCGTTCGCGGCGTGCTCCGGCACGACCATGAGCGGGATGCTGCTGTGACGGCGCAGCTCGTCGAACGTGGAGCCCAGCAGCGCCGAGCGCAGCGGCCCGCGCGTCGGCGGCCCGACGACCAGCAGCGTCGCCTGCGCCCGTTCGGCGAAGGCGACGACCTCCCGCCCGGTCGGACCGGGCGCCACGTGGAGATGCCCGACGTCCTCCTCGACGCGGGGGTCGAGCGCCGTCGCGGCGAGCGCATGCCGCAGCGACGCCCGGCCGCGCGGCACCTCGACGACTTCCTTGACGGCGTGGACCAGCTCGATCTCGGCGTCCAGCCTCTCGGCGGTGTCGGTGGCGGCGCGGGCGACACGGATCATGTGGGGATCGTCGTCCACGGCGCCCACGACGACGGCGCGCTCCAGCGTCGCGTCGGCGGGCGCGTCCGGGACCAGCACCAGGGGGCAGCCCGCGGACTCGCTCAGCCGGCGGGCGACGCTCCCGCGCAGCCCGGCCAGGCGCCCGCCGCGTCCGACCCCGGCCACGACGAGCCGCACGTCGGCGTCGTAGGAGAGCCGCGCGATCGCGGCGACCGGCGGCTCGTCGACGACGTGGATCTCCGCGTCGCCCAGGCCCTGGCTCTCGGCGAGCGCCTCGAGCCGCTGCTCGGCCCGCCGCAGCGCGACGTCGGTGCGCGCGTCGGCCGCGTGCAGCAGCAGCGGGCGCAGGTCGAGAAGACGGGCCAGGTGCCCGGCGAAGCGTGCGGTGGCCTGCGCTGAAGGACCGTCGTCGACGGCGCATATGAGCTGGGCCAGGGGCATTCAGTCACCATGACATCCGCGGGCGCGGAGGTCCATGGTCCTTACTACGCATTTCCGGAGAATCCAATGGTCAGGCGCGCTTCAGGGCCCCGTGGCGCTCCTCTCGGCGCTCTGCCGCCTCGGACTGGGCGAGCGCCCGAACGAAGAGCACGACGAGCGCGATGCCCATGACGAGCGACTGCTCGAACGCCATCACGAGCCCGGCGACGCGCTGGTCCTGAAGGTGCGTCATGCCCCAGAGCTCGGGCAGGGGGACGTACGCCTGGTACAGCAGCTCGGGGGAGAAGGCCAACGCGATTGCGACGAGGCCGACGGCGACCTTCGTGCTCGCCATGTAGACGACCGGACCGAGCACTCCCATGCGCAGCCGCTGTCGAACCGGGGACATCAGGTGCCACCAGTACAGTCCGCCGGCCGCGGCGAGCACGATGTGGGCGGCGACGTGGGCGGTGTCGCTGCGCAGCGTCAGGTCGTAGATCGGCGGGGCGTGGTAGCCGACCATCGCCACCACGTAGGCCACGACGCCGAACGCCGGCAGGGCCAGTGGCCCGGCGGCGCGCTCGAGCCGCAGGAGCTCGCGGCTGACCGGCCGCAGGAGCACCTTGGTCAGCCCGGCGAGCAGCAGGATCGGCGCGACGTCGAGCAGCAGCAGGTGCTGGACCATGTGCAGCGTCGCGAGCTGCTCGGCCATGCGGTCCAGGGGCGACACGAGGGCCGCGGCCAGCGCGGCGATGCCGCCGGCGAAGGAGAGCAGGTGCCAGCCCGTGGCGGCGCTCGGGCCGACCTGCCGGCGGCAGCGGCGCCAGCGGGCCACGTATACGGCGGAGACGAGCGCGAGCGCGGTCAGCAGCCCCGGGTCGAGGGTCCAGGAGGTGTCCACGGCCGTGGGGGCGGGGCGGCGAAGCGGCGGAGCGGGGCGGGGCGGTCAGCCGGTGGGCGGGCGACCCGGCGCCGGCCAGGAGCGGGCCGCGACGAAGCGGTTCGGCGTACGGGCGGGCTTGCGGCGCTGGGCCAGCCGCACGGTCGCCATGCGCGCCGAGGGCCAGCGATCCCGGGGCGGGGCCGGCGGGGTAGTCGGGGGAAGCTCGTAGGACGCCACGAGCCCGATGGTGGCGGGCGCGGGGGCCCCTGCCAATGGGGCGTTACGCCCACCCGGCGGGCGGCGCGATGTGCAGCGGGGACGTCGCGCCGTCGGTCCGGCGTGTCCCGGTGGACGCCTGGAGCGCCGGCGCCGGTGGTGCCGCCGACGATGCGCCGGCGCCTAGGAGGCTTCGGCCGCCTCGAGCGCCGCCCGCACCTGCGCCCAGCGCCGGAGCGTGGGATGCGGATCCGTCAGTCGGAACGTCACGCCGGACCCGAGCACCGCGTAGGGCGCCTCGTCGGCCGTCGCGGCCACGACCGTGGCCTCGAAGCGGCGCAGGCGCCCGGAGAGCGGCGTCTCCACCGCCGCGGCCTCGCGCGCCTCCAGGCGAAGCGACCAGCCGACGCCGTCGAGCACGGCCGCCATGGTCGCGCGGCCGGTGCGCGCGAGAGCGGTGGCGGCGGTGGAGGACGGCCACAGCGCGATGGCCAGCCGTCGCGCGTCCCGTGCGACGACCTCGCCGGCGCTGAGCATCGCGACGTGCGGGAAGCCGTCCTCGCGCACGGTGAGGAGCAGCAGCGTGAGCCCCTCGGCGGCCTCGGCGCCCCGGCCCACCGCGACGGCCAACGAGGCGGGCACGACCGGCTCGCGTGGGACGCTCATGGCGGAGGACGCCGGCGGCGGTCGCGAGGCGGCGTTGGCCGCCGGCGCGGCGAACGTGCCCTTTCGTCGCCGAAGCGCACCGATCAGCGCTCGTGCGGCCGGATCTGCGTCGTGGGCGCGGACACGCCTGGATCATAGGCGGACCATCGGCGCCCGCCGGGCGAGGCCTCGGGCATGTCTGCGCGACCTGCGCGGATGCGCCGACGGCTCGCGTCCTTGCCTAGTCCGAGGCGCTCGCGGCGACGCGACGCAGCAGAGCGCCGTCCCAACGGGGCTGGACCTCGACGTTGATCCCGAACTGGTCGAGCGTCCGCATGACGACGTGGTCGACGATGTCCGCGATGGAGGTGGGGTGGGAGTAGAAGGCCGGCACCGGCGGCATCACGGTGGCGCCGACCCGGGCCAGGCGGAGGAGGTTGTCGAGGTGGACCTCGCTCAGCGGCATCTCGCGCGCCACGACCACGAGACGCCGACGCTCCTTGATGACGACGTCGGCCGCCCGCTGGACGAGGTTGTCGGACAAGCCATGGGCGATGGCGGCGACCGTCCGCATCGAGCATGGCGCGATGATCATGCCGTCGGTCGCATACGAGCCGCTGGAGATGGGCGCCGACTGGTCCATCGCCCCGTACGACCGCGTCGCGAGGGCCTGGACCTCCGCGACGGAGACCGACGTCTCGTGCTCGATGGTGCGTGCGCCCCAGCGACTGATGCACAGCTCGGTCTCGACGCCGAGCTCGCGAAGCACGTCGAGCAGCCGAATCCCGAACACCGCGCCCGTCGCGCCCGTGATCGCGACGACGAGCCTCATGGAAGCACTCCGATGGCACCTGCGCCCGGGCAGCGACGGCCGCCGACGCTCCTCGCGTCGATGCCGCGACCCGGCACGCCGACCGCCAGGGCTCGGGATTCGGGGTCGACCGGCGCGCGCGAGATCATGGGGCGCAGCGGCTGGGCGCCGTCGTCTCGGTCATCCCGTGCATGCTGGGAATGTAGAGACCGCTCGCCCTCCGCCGCTCGTAGCCTTCCCCACCTCGGACCCGCGATCGTCCCCGCGGTCGACTGCGACGCTTTGACGCTTTGCGTTCCGCGCGCGCTTCAGAGTGGTACGGGCCTGTCGTCCACGACGGTCTTCATCACAAGCGTCGAGGTGAGCCGCTGCACCCCTGGCAGGGTCGCCAGGCGCGCGTCGTATAGGCGCTGGAACGCGCGCAGGTCGGCGGCAACGACGTAAAGGAGGTAGTCGGGGTCACCGAAGAGCCGCTGGGCTCGAGTGATCGCGACCACGTCGCTGACGGCGGTCTCGAACGCACCGACCGTCCGCTCGTTGACCTCGCTGAGCGTCACGAAGACGATCGCTGAGAAGTGCAGGCCCAGGGCCAGCGGATCGAGATGGGCGCGATAACCCGTGATCACGCCCGCGTTCTCGAGGGCCCGAACGCGGCGGTGGCACGGCGAGACGGACAGTTGTACCCGCTTGGCGAGCTCCGTGATGGAAAGGCGGCCCTCTGTCTGGAGCTCCACAAGGATTCGACGGTCTATCGCGTCCATGTAGAAGATCCTTCCACAGCAACAGCCAAGAGCGGGAGGAGTTAGACAAATCTCGGCTCTGGCGACGGTATCGTGCTACGGAATGGGGCAACGTCGATCGGGCCGCGATGTATATGGCTCCACCTCCTCGGGCCGATGCCACCGTCGTCTCGGAGATCGGCATCCGGAAACGATCTGGTTGGTCGCGTGAGACCGTCGCACCGCGCTAGGACCGTGGAGCCCTTCCATGCCATGGTGTTCGGCGAGCAGGCCGCCGCGTTGGAAGCCGACGGACGTCGGATCGCGAAGCTGAACCTCGGCGAGCCGGACTTCGGCAGTCCACCGGCCGTCAGGGCGGCGATGCGCGAGGTCATGGACGGTCGTCCGCTTCCGTACACGCCTGCGGCCGGGCTGCGCCCGCTGCGGGAGGCGATCGCGGGCTTCTATCGCCGGCGCCACGACGTCACGGTGGACCCGGGACGAATCATCGTCACGTCCGGTGCCT
This sequence comes from Solirubrobacteraceae bacterium, assembly GCA_024710825.1. Lineage (GTDB taxonomy): Bacteria > Actinomycetota > Thermoleophilia > Solirubrobacterales > Solirubrobacteraceae > Capillimicrobium. The sequence continues at coordinate 3,222 of JANJUA010000236.1, read as the reverse complement.
CTGCCGCCCTCTTGCTCGTCTTGGCGGCGACGATCGACCCGGGCGACGAGGTCGTGGTCGCCGATCCGTCGTATCCGTGCAATCGGCAGCTGGTCGCGACGTTCGGCGGCCGAGTCGTTTCCGTGACGACGACCCCTGACTCGCTCTACCAGCTTGATGTCGCCGCTGTTGCCGGGGCGCGGAGCAACCGCACCCGGGCCGTCATGGTCGCGACGCCGTCGAACCCGACCGGAACGTCGATCCCGTTCGACGAGCTGTGCGCGATCTGCGACGGCGCGCGCCGACGAGGCGAGTGGCGGATCGTGGACGAGATCTACCTGAACCTGTCTGACCCCACGCCGGAAGGCGCGCCGGCGCGCACGATCCTGTCCGCTGACCCGGACGCCATCGTCATCAACAGCTTCTCGAAGTACTTCGGGATGACGGGCTGGCGCCTCGGGTGGTGCGTACTCCCAACCGAGCTCGTCGCCGCGGCCGAGCGGCTGGCGACGAACTACTTCCTGTGTGCGTCGGCCCCAACGCAACAGGCCGCGCTCGCATGCTTCACGTCTGAGTCCCTGGCCCTTTGCGAAGAGCGGCGGATCGAGCTCGTCGAGCGCCGCGGGATCGTGCTCGATGGGCTCGCCAGGATGGGCCTGGCGGTCCCCGTTCTGCCCGACGGGGCGTTCTACGTCTACTTCGACGTGACCAGCACAGGCCTGGACTCGTGGCGGTTCTGCCAGCGCGCGCTCCGGGAGGCCTCCGTGGCGCTCACCCCCGGCCGCGACTTCGGGCTCGCCGGCGCGGACCGCCACGTGCGTCTGTCGTACGCAGCGTCGCGAGACCAGCTTCGCGACGGGCTGGCGCGGCTTGCCTCGTTCGTGGCCGGCGTTCGCGCAGAGTGACGATCGTGACGCGGCTGGGCTGGGACGGTCAGACAGACGTTTCCGTAGGAGTCGGCCGGGAGCCACGGTGGCGTCACCAGACGCGCGGGGTGTCCGGCGGACCACCTTCGGACGCGGAGGGCTGTGGATCCTTCCGTTCCCCACCGTTTGTTCTCAACGGTGTTCTCACAGCGACTAGGGCCAGGCTTCGGATGATTCGCTCGTCTACGACGAAGACCCCGCGTTAGCAGGGCCTTCGCTTCGATGCGGTGAAGAGGACTCGAACCTCCACGGGGTTATCCCCCACAAGGCCCTCAACCTCGTCACCGGGTGGTTGCGAGCCGCGGAATCGTCCATCTGGCTTTCTAGAGCCATTTTCTAGGACGCGCGGGACGCATAGGACGCATCCTCAGTTGACTCAGCGGTTGACTCGGCACTACGCGATCGTGCCCGCAGGCAGTGTGTACCTGCGTCGGATAGCGGAAGCGACGACCGTTTGAAGGCAGGCAGTGGGAGGGTTCATCGAACAGATGTTCGTGTATCGTGCTGACCATGGCGCTCGGACCGCCTCGACCAGTGTTTCTCGCTGCATTGCAGTCAGGCAATTTGCAGCGTGTCCGCAGAATCGCAGCCGAGCTTCCGGCCGTTTCGCTCAGCGACGCTGCGCGGATCCTCGCACTGATCCGAACGCAAGAGCCCGACCAGTTCGAGCGTGCTGCCGTCAGGTGGATGGCCCGCTCTGCAGCGGAATGGGCGCACTCGGTGGATGACCTCGGCCGTGCGGTCGACGTACTGGACCTGATGCGCGAGGACCCTGGTGCGTATGCGACGCTCAGGACGTTGGTCGAGTGATCTGACCGGCTGCGCGTTGTGACGATTCCATGCGCCCCGGACGATCGTCAGCACATTCTGATGCGTCGCGATCGCCGCGCCGCATCCTGCTGCACAGTGCCCCTCGTGGGCGGCGGTGCCAGTGGTTTAGATATCGAGAGCGAACTGGCCGTGATCGGCCTCCACGATGTCGACGGCGAGGCCGAGCGCAGCGTCGGTGACACGGCGAGCGGGCAGCGCCACGACGTCAGCGACGGGCGCCTGGGCGGCGGGTCGCGCGGGCGCCGGCGCGAGCGGCGCGAACGGGCCTTCGGCGCGCTGCCAGGTGGCGTAGATGTCGGCCTCGGGGACCTCGTTGCCGGTGGCGAAGATGCCCTGGCGCTTCATCTGCTCAACGACCTGCTGCCAGGTGATCTCCTGCTCGTCTTGCTCGATGAGCTGGCCGTCGAGCGCGAGGTCGCTGCTGGCGCCCTTGGCGTTGAGCTGCTCGTGCTTCTGGGCGGCGATGAACGCTCCGGTGGGCATCGGCACGTAGATGTGTACGGGCTTGGTGGAGGAGAGGCGATGCACGCGCGCCATGGCCTGCGCCTTGGCCTCGTGTGACCACTCCTGGCCGGCGAAGATCGCCGCCGAGGCGGTGTCGAGGTTGTGGCCCTGCTTGACGGCCTTGATGCCGACGCAGAGGACCTGCGTGGCGCCGTAGCGGAACTCACGCAGCGCCCGGGCGCGCTTGGCGGGGCTCATGGTGGCCGCCTTGCCTTCGCGCTCCTCGACGATGTGCGCGGCGAGCACGCCGCGCGAGCGAAGCTGCTGGCAGACCCAGCGGCCGGTCTCGATCAGGTCGCTGAAGACGACGACCTTGTCGCCGTCGCGGGCGTGCCGCATGGCGAGCTCGAGCACCTTGAGGTTGGCCGGTGTCCAGTTGGACACGGCCAGCATGCGGGCGCGGACGTCGTCGCCACCAACGGCGTGCTCGACGAGCCAGTCGAGGTCGGGGTCAGCGGCGGGAAGGGTGGAGGCGTACTCCATCTTCCACAGCAGCCCGAGGGCGGCCTCGAAGCGCTCCACCTGGCCGGACTCGACCAGCGGATGGTCGGGGTGGCGCTGCACGAACATCGTCTTGAACTGCTGCGCCCACTGCTTGTTCATCTCCGATTGAGAGACGCCGGCGGGGACCCAGATCGGGTGCACGGTGCAGGAGACCAGCGGCTCGCCGGTGTCTTCCTTGCGCCGGCGGATCATGCCGCCGCACAGCAGCCGCCAGAGCATCGAGAGGTTCGTGACGCGCGGCAGGACATTGCGTGCGGTGTGGCCGCCCTCGCGGATCGGGCCGAGGTACTCGATGACGCAGAAGTCGCGCTCGAACTTCGCGCGGCCGTCGTGGATGTCGTAGGGGAAGCGCTCGCTGGCGTTGCCCAGCGTCCACCACAGCAGCTTGAAGGAGTCGTTGATGTAGTTCTTGACCGGGGTGCCGGTGCCGCCGAAGCAGTGGTCGGAGTGCAGCCCGAGCACGGCGTCAGAGCGCAGC
>JANJUA010000228.1 GCA_024710825.1 Solirubrobacteraceae bacterium | reverse complement strand
CGTCGCGGCGTTCAACGGGCCGCACCCGGAGACCGGCGAGCCGCTCGAGGTGGTCGACGAGGCCCCGGAGGGCTTCCCCGCGCACGACCTGCCGGCGCAGACCGACGTGTTCGCCCCGGACTACGCGCCGGAGGAGATCTCCCAGATCGCCGACAAGCTGCGCAAGGCCGCGGGGCTGCCCGACAAGCCGCTCGGCGAGGTCGCCAGCGAGCCGAACCGCTTCAAGAAGATGGCGGACAAGGTGACCCCGTAGGGAACCCAGAGCCCCTGGCAGCCCTCACAGGGGCTGGCGGATGATCGGCCGCTTGGCGGCCCCGGCCTCGTCCAGACGCCGCACCGGCGTGGTGTACGGCGCGTTGCGGGCGATCTCGGGGTCGTCGGCGGCCTCGGCCAGGATCGCCTTGACCGCGTCGGCGAACGCGTCGAGCGTCTCGCGCGTCTCGGTCTCGGTCGGCTCGATCAGCAGCGCCTCGTCCACCAGCAGCGGGAAGTAGACCGTCGGCGGGTGGAAGCCGTAGTCCAGCAGCCGCTTGGCGAGGTCGAGCGTCTTGATGCCGAGCTCGCGCTTCATCGGCGCGCCCGACAGCACGAACTCGTGCATGCACAGCCGGCCGTAGGCGAGCGGCAGGTGCCGGGCGGCGTCGCCGAGCTTCGCCAGCAGGTAGTTGGCGTTCAGCACGGCGGTCTCCGAGGCGTCCTTGAGGCCCTCGGCGCCCAGGGAGCAGATATAGGCGTACGAACGCACGAACGTGCCGTAGTTGCCCTGGAAGCCGCGCAGGCGCCCGATCGACTTCTCGTGGCCCGAGCGCAGGTCGAAGCTTCCGTCGTCGTTGCGGACGATCCGCGGGTCCATGAGGTACGGCTCGATCCGGTCGCTGACCGCGATCGGGCCCGCGCCCGGCCCGCCGCCGCCGTGCGGCTGGGTGAAGGACTTGTGCAGGTTGAAGTGCACGATGTCGAAGCCCATGTCGCCGGGGCGCGTGACGCCCATGATCGCGTTGAGGTTCGCCCCGTCGTAGTAGAGGGTCGCCCCGACGCCGTGGACGATCTCGGCGATCTCGGCGATGTTCGCGTCGAAGACCCCGAGCGTGTTCGGGTTGGTGAGCATGAGGCAGGCGACCGACTCGTCCGCCTTGGCCCGCAGGTCCTCGACGTCGACGCCGCCGTCCGCGTTCGTGCCGACCTTGACGACCTCCATGCCCGCCATCGTCACCGTGGCGGGGTTCGTCCCGTGGGCGGTGTCGGGGGTGAGGACCTTCGTCCGCTGCTCGCCGCGATCGGCGTGGTAGGCCTTGCTGAGCAGCACGCCCGCCAGCTCGCCGTGGGAGCCGGCGCTGGGCTGCAGCGAGACATGCGGCATGCCGCTGACCTCGCCCAGCGCGCGCTCCAGGCGCCACATCAGCTCGAGCGCGCCCTGCGCCCGCGAGGGGTGCTGGAAAGGATGCAGCCGCGCGTGGCCCGCCAGGCCGGCGACCCGCTCGTGCAGCCGCGGGTTGTGCTTCATCGTGCACGAGCCGAGCGGGTAGAAGCCCGAGTCCAGGTCGAAGTTGCGCTTGGACAGGTTGACGTAGTGGCGGACGATCTCCGGCTCGGAGATCTCGGGCAGCCGAGCCGGCTCCGAGCGCCGGAGGCTCTGCGGCAGCAGGGTCGTCGGGTCCGCCGCGGGGACGTCCACGGCGGGCGCCACGAACGCGCGCCGTCCGGGCGCGCCCTTCTCGAAGATCGTCGTCGCGCGGTCGCGCTGCTGCGCCGTCTCCTGGCGCAGCGGCTCGGACGTCGTAGCCGTCGTGCTCATCGCGCCACCGCCTTTCGCACCGTATCGACCAGGCGGTCGATGTCCGCCCGCGAGCGCTGCTCGGTCAGGGCGACCAGCAGCGCGTTGTCCTCGACCAGCGCCAGCCCGGGGTTGACGCCCTCGGCCGCGCACGCCTCGACGACCTCCTGCACCGGCACGGGCAGCCGGACCGCGAACTCGCGGATCACCGGCTGGGTGTGCAGCGGCTCGACGCCGTCGATCTCGCAGAGCCGCTCGCGGGCGTAGTGCGTGCGCTGGAGCAGCACCTCGCCGAGCTCGACGAGCCCCTCGCGCCCGAGCCAGGCGAGGTAGACGACCCCGCCGAGCGCGTTGAGCGCCTGCGCCGTGCAGATGTTCGACGTCGCCTTCTCGCGGCGGATGTGCTGCTCGCGCGTCTGGAGCGTCAGGACGAACCCGCGGCGACCGTCGACGTCGGTCGTCTCTCCGGCGATCCGCCCCGGCATCCGCCGCAGGTGCTCCTCGGTGGCGGCGAAGAAGCCGAACGACGGGCCGCCGTAGTCGAGCCGGTTGCCCAGCGGCTGGCCCTCGCCGACGCAGACGTCGACGCCGCACTCGCCGGGCGGCTTGAGGATGCCGAGCGCGATCGGGTCGTAGGCGGCGACGACGACGGGGCCGGCGGGGGCGACATCCGCGGCGAGCGCCTCCGCGTCCTCGACGGCGCCGAGGAAGTTCGGGTTCTGGAAGAAGACGGCGGCGGTGTCGTCGTCGACCGCGTCGCCCCACTCGGTGACGCCGTCGACCAGCGGGACGACCACCACCTCGGCGCCGAAGCCGAACGCGTAGGTGCGCAGCGTCTCGACGGAGTGCGGATGCACGCCCCCGGAGACGACGAACTTCGTGCGGCCGGGGCGGGCGAGCTTGGCGAGGTAGCCGGCGGCGGCAACCGCGCTCGGGCCCTCGTACACCGAGGCGTTCGACACCGGCAGCGCGGTGAGCTCGGAGATCGCCGTCTGGTACTCGAACATGACCTGGAGCCCGCCCTGGGAGATCTCGGGCTGGTAGGGCGTGTACGGCGTCAGGAACTCCGAGCGCGACATGAGCATGTCGATGAGCGCCGGGACGTAGTGGTCGTACATCCCGCCGCCGAGGAACGTCAGCTCGTCCTCGGCCGAGACGTTGCGGGCCGCGAGGTCCCGCAGGTGCGCGTAGACGTCCTGCTCGGGCAGCCCGGCGGGCAGGTCGAGCGGCCGGTCCAGCCGCAGTGCGGCGGGCACGGAGTCGAAGAGCTCGTCGACGGACGAGACGCCGATCTCGGCGAGCATCGCCTGGCGGTCTGCGTCGGTGGTGGCGGTGTATGTGCTCATGGAAGGTTGGACCACTTCTCTAGTGGATGGACCAATACTAGCTCTCGCGTCGGTCGACCATCTCCAGGTCGGAGAAGTCCCGCACGTGCAGGCGCATCGCGAGCTCGGCGCCCTCGGCGTCCGCCGCCGCGATGGCGTCGAGGACGCGCTCGTGCTCGCCCAGCGAGCGCTGCGGCCGCCCGACGCGCACGAGCGACGCCTGCGAGGACTGATCCGCCCCGGGCGCGAGCTGCTCCCAGACGGCGGAGAGCACCTCGTTGTGCGCGGCGGCGACCAGCGCGCGGTGGAAGGCCGCGTCGCCGTCGATCCCCGGCCGGCCGGCCGCGATCTCCTCGCGCATCCGCGCCAGCCCCGCGCGCAGCGCGGCGAGGTCGGCGTCGGTGCGCCGCAAGGCGGCCAGCCGCGCCGCCTTCGGCTCCACGGCCTCGCGCACCTCGTTGATCGCCGGCAGGTGCTTGTGGCTCTCGATGAGCCCCTCCGCCAGAGTTCCGACGAGCTCGCCCGCCTCCCGGACCAGGTAGATGCCGTCGCCGTGGCGCACCTCGACGATGCCGCGGACGCGCAGCGCGGTGAGCGCCTGGCGGATCGACGTCCGGCTGACGCCGAGCTTCTGCGCGAGCTCGCGCTCGGTCATCAGCCGGTCGCCCGGTCGCAGCTCCTCGGTGCGGATCAGCTCCTCGAGCCGCTGGACCACCCGCTCGTAGAGCGGGCGGGAGCTCACGCCAGGCTGGCCGTGTAGCTCGGCTGGTCCAGCAGCGCGGCGGTCTCGCCCTCGTCGGAGAGCTTGACCTTGACGAGCCAGCCCTCGCCGTACGGGTCGTCGTTGATCGCCTCGGGCGCGTCCGCCAGGGCGGCGTTGACCTCGAGGATCTCGCCCGAGAGCGGGGCGATGACGTCCGAGACGGCCTTGACCGACTCGACCTCGGCGTACGGCTCGTCCTTGGTCACCGTCGTGCCGACCTCCGGGGGGTCGAAGAACACGACCTCTCCGAGGGCGTCCTGGGCGAACCAGGTGATGCCGAAGACCGCCACGCCGGGGTCGGCGGAGTCGATCCGCACCCAGTCGTGCTCCGGGTGGTACAGCAGCTCGGGCGGGTATGAAGCGTCAGCCATGCGTCTCCGTTCGATCCGGTCGGCGATACAGCGGCTTCGCGCGGACGGTCGCCGTGCGCGTCCTGCCGCGGACGTCGATCTCGAGGGTCGTGCCCTCGGCAGCGCGATCGGCCGAAACGTACCCCATGCCGATGCCCACGCCCAGGGAAGGCGACATCGTGCCGCTCGTGACCTCGCCGCCGCCCTCGATCGGGTTGCCCTGGCGGGCGATCCCGGACTCGAGCGTGAAGGCCACGAGCCGCTGCGCCGGCCCCGCCTCGCGCACCGCGCGCACGGCGTCGGCGCCGATGAAGCCGGTGTCCTCCTTGCACGCCCAGCCCAGGCCGGCCTCGATCGGCCCTCGCTCCTCGGACAGGTCGTTGCCGTAGAGGTGGAAGCAGACCTCGAGGCGCAGCGTGTCGCGAGCGACCAGGCCGGCCGGAGTGGCGCCGCGACGCACGAGCTCGTCCCAGACCCGCGGCGCGTCGGCGGGCGCCAGCAGCAGCTCGACCCCGTCCTCGCCGGTGTAGCCGGTCCCGCAGATCAGGGCGTCGCTGCCCGACACCCTCCGCTCGGCGACCGCGAAGCGAACGGGGAGCGGCCCGCCGGAGATGGCGCCGACGATCTCGCGGGCCAGCGGCCCCTGCACGGCGAGCATCGCGAAGTCGTCGGCGCGGTCGGTGACGGTCACGTCGCCGTCGAACTCCTCCGCCTGGCGCTGGAACCAGGCGAGGTCCTTGGCGTGGTTGGCCGCGTTCGTCACCGTGAGCCAGCGGCTCGGCTCGAGCCGGTAGGAGAAGAGGTCGTCCAGGATGCCGCCGTCCCGGCGCAGCAGCAGCGCGTACTGCGCGCCGCCGACGGGCACCTGCTCGACGTCGTTGGACACCAGCCGCTGGAGGAACGCCGTCGCGTCCGGGCCGCTCGTCTCGATCTCACCCATATGGGAGACGTCGAAGACGCCCGCCTCCGAGCGGACGGCCAGGTGCTCCTCCTTGACCCCGGCGTACTGCACCGGCATCTCCCAACCCGCGAACGGGACGAGCTTCGCCGCCGCGGCGACGTGGCAGTCGTACAGCGGCGTGCGCGACAAGGTGGTCTCGGGGGCGGCCGTCATGGTCGGGCACCGTAGCAGCGGCACTCGGCGCGACGGCGTCCGGCGCGACCGGGCCGGTGGTCGGCGTCGGGCGCTCGCGACGCCACGGCGAAGCGGCGGTCGGCCATGCGGCCGACCGCGGGCGATGTGCTTCTCCTCGGGCGGGGCGGTCGGCCTCGGGTGGCACGCCGACGACCGGCTGGCCACCGTCGAGAGCCCCTATGCGTTCTGGATCGCCTTCGTGGCGTAGGAGTGGACCAGGAGGTCGGTGAGCAGCTCGTCGAGATCCTGCTCCTTCGCCAACTTGAGCGTGCGAAGGTGCGCGGCCAGCTCCTTCGGCGTCATCGTCTTCATGTTTCGTCTATCGGACCGGACACGGCCCGCCTGTCGCACCGGCGCGGACGCCCGGTGAGTTTGCGGAACGTCGTGCAGGGTAGACGAGACGGCCGCGTTTCGTGCTACAGGGCGCGAGCGCGCGACGCTCAGCGCAGGAAGGGCGGGATGTCGATGTCGTCGTCGGAGATCTCCAGCGACGAGCGCTGGCGATCGTCGAGCCGCACGTCGCGGTCGCGACGGCGCGTGCGGGTCTCCTCGCGAGCGCTCCCCGGGCGCGCGCGTCCGTGGTCGAAGCCGGTCGCGATGACGGTTACGCGGACCTCGTCGCCCATGCCGGGGTCGACCACCGATCCGAAGATGATGTTCGCGCTCGCGTCGGAGGCCTGGTTGACGATCTCGGCCGCCTCGTTGACCTCGAACAGACCCAGGTCCGCCCCGCCGGTGATGTTCAGCAGGATGCCGGTGGCGCCCTCGACGGTCTCCTCGAGCAGCGGCGAGCTGATCGCCATCTTGGCCGCCTCCGCGGCGCGGTTCTCGCCGCTGGCGGTGCCGATGCCCATCAGCGCCGAGCCGGCGTCGTGCATGATCGTGCGGACGTCGGCGAAGTCGAGGTTGATGAGGCCGGGGATCGTGATCAGGTCCGTGATGCCCTGGACGCCCTGGCGCAGGACGTTGTCGGCCTCGCGGAACGCGTCCAGGATCGAGGTCCGCCGCTCGATGACGCTGAGCAGCTTCTCGTTGGGGATGACGATCAGCGTGTCGACGACCTCGCGCAGGCGCTGGATGCCCTCCTCGGCCTGCCGCGTGCGCTGCGTGCCCTCGAACTCGAACGGCTTAGTGACGACGCCGACGGTGAGCGCGCCGATCTCGTTCTTGGCGATGTCGGCGATGACCGGCGCGGCGCCCGTGCCGGTGCCGCCGCCCTCGCCCGCCGTGACGAAGACCATGTCGGCGCCCTTGAGGGCCTCCTTGATCTCGTCGCGCGACTCGGCCGCCGCGCCGTAGCCGACGTCCGGGTTCGCGCCGGCGCCGAGCCCCTTCGTGAGCTCGTGGCCGATGTTCAGCTTGATGTCGGCCTCGGTCATCTGGAGCGCCTGGGCATCCGTGTTGGCCGAGATGAACTCGACCCCGCGCAGACCGGCGTCGACCATCCGGCTGACGGCGTTGGTGCCGCCGCCGCCGACGCCGACGACCTTGATGACGGCCAGGTAGCTGCCGCTGCTCTCCATGAAAAGTGGTGTCCGAGTCTCTAGGTAGCGTTGAGCGTTTTCCGGCGCATTCCGGGGGAAACGCCTCACGCACGGTATGCACGGGGTTTCGGAAAAGTCAACGCGAAGCCTAGCGGCGCAACGATCGTTGCAGATCCGCGAAGTCTCGACAAGCGCCCGAGAGTCGCGTTCCGAAGAGGGTCAGGCTCCAGTGGAGGTCGAGGGTTCCTCGTCGACACCGCCGGCCGCCGGACGCTCGGGCAGGCGGACGTCGATGTAGTCGGCCCCGGCCGAGTTGGGGTCGCCCAGGACGCGGCCCGTGGCGATCCACTTCGCGTAGGCGCGGTCGGGCTCGCCGAGGAGGACGCGGGGACCGTCGCGCAGCTGCGCCTCGACCCCCTCCGGGCCGACGTCGACGCGCTCGACGTAGCGGCGCATCGCCGCCGGCGCGGCGGCGAGCACCTCGAGCGCCACCGCGGCCTCGCCGCCCGTCAGCCGTCCGCCGGCGGGCAGCGCGTCCGCGTTCACGGCCGGCAGGGCGTCGACCTTCGGACGGTCGCGCAGGAGGGTCCCGTCGGCGGCGATCGGGGTGCGCTCGTCGCCCACGGCCAGGGCGGCGACGGGGGGCCGCTCGGTGACGTCGATGTGGAGGCGGTGCAGGAGGTCCGCCCGCGCGGTCAGGTCCTTGACCTGCGGGTAGCTCGCCACCGCGGCGCGCAGACGGTCGACGTCGACGTGCAGGGTGGTCATCTCCGTCGCCGCGCTCGTCAGCGCGCGCTCGACGGCGCGGCGCTCCGGCCCGCTGATCCCGGTGATCGTGACCTGCTCGACGCTCACGAGCGACGAGTCGCGCAGCCACAGGTAGCCGCCGCCCAGCGCGAGCGCGAGGACGACCAGCAGCACCGCCCACGTGCGGGCACGCAGGCGCGGGAGGCGATGGAGGGCGGCGGCAGCCATCGCCACAGGCATTCGCGCTGCCGCGCCCACGTCCTGCCTGCGTGGCGCGCTTACGCCACCAGCGCACGGCCGAGCGCGTCGACGTCGCCGGCGCCCAGGACCAGGACCACGTCGCCCCGCCGCAGGCGCGGCTCCAGCACGCGCCGCACGTCGGCGAAGGCGGGCAGCCAGAGCACCGGCCGCCCGGCCGCGGCGTCGGCCGCCGCCTGCGCCACCAGCAGGCCGCCCACCCCAGGGAAGTCCTCGGCGCGCTCGCGCGACGGGTAGACGTCGAGCACCGCGACGACGTCCGCCCCGGCCAGCGCCGCGCCGAACTCGCGGGCGAGCGCGCGCGTGCGCGAGTACAGGTGAGGCTGGAAGACGGCGACCACGCGCCCGCCTTCGGCGACGGTCCGCGCGCCGCCGATGGTGGCCGCGATCTCGGTCGGATGGTGGGCGTAGTCGTCGACGACCACGGCTCCGGCCGCCGTCTCCCCCAGCCGCTCGAAACGGCGGCCCGCTCCCGCGAACGAGGCGATCGCCGCGGCCGCCGTCGCGAGGTCGGCACCGGCGAGCCGAGCCGCCTCCAGAGCCGCCACCGCGTTGCGCGCGTTGTGGCGCCCCGGCACCCGCACGACGACCTCGTGCCCGCGCCAGTCCAGCCGCGATCCGCCCGCGTCGAGCGTCACGCCGTGCGCCTCGTACGCGGTGGTGGCGCCGTGCGGGCGCAGCGCGAGCAGCTCGGGGCGGTCCCACACGACCGCCTCCGCAGGGCCGTCCAGGAACGCGCGGAAGGCGTCCTCGAGCTCGGCCAGCGAGCCGAAGGTCGCGTGGTGGTCGAGCTCGACGTTCGTCACCACCGCGACGTCCACGTCGAGCGCCAGGAACGACCGGTCCGACTCGTCGGCCTCGACCACCAGCCAGTCGCCCGTCCCCCACGCGCCGTTGGCGCCCGTGGTGCGCAGGACGCCGCCGATGAGGTAGCCGGGATCCATCCCGCAGCCGAGCAGCACGTGGGCGATCATGGACGAGGTGGTCGTCTTGCCGTGCGCCCCGGCCACCGCGATCGTGCGCCGCAGGGCGCTCAGCTCGCCGAGCAGCTGCGCGCGGCGCAGCACCGGCAGGCGCCGTTCGCGAGCGGCGGCGAGCTCCGGGTTATCGGCCGGGACCGCGGTCGAGGCCACCACCTCGACGCCCTCGCCGGCGGGCACGTTCGCGGCGTCGTGGCCGACCGCCGCCGCGATCCCCGCCGCGCGCACCCGCGTCAGGTACGGCGACTCGGCGCGGTCGGAGCCGGTGACCTCGGCGCCGAGCGACCGGGCCGCCAACGCGTACGCGCTCATGCCGGCCCCGCCGATGCCGAGGACGTGCAGGCGCCGTCCGGTCCAGGGCCCGCTCATGGGGCGACCGCGACCGCGACGATCCCGGGCCGCGTGATCGGCGCGCCCGGCAGCCGCGTCGGCTCCAGCCGCTCGATCTCGAGCGCCGAGGCGCGCAGCAGCGCGCCGGTGTCCTGGTTGGGGCGGCAGCCGTGGCCGACGACGCCCCACGGCCGCGCCAGGCGGTCCTGCCAGCGCGCGGTGCGCGGGTCCTCGGAGCGGACGTGCTCGAGCACCAGCAGGCGCCCGCCGGGCACGAGCACCCGCGCCGCCTCGGCCAGCGTCCGCTCGACGTCGGCGACCGTGCAGAGCACGAGCGTGGCGACGACGGTGTCGAAGGAGCCGTCGGGGAACGGCAGTGCCTCGGCCGCCGACCGGACGACCGCGGCCTCGCGCCCGCTCTCGGCGAGGTGGCGCTCCAGCCGCCGCGCCATCGGCTCCTCCGGCTCGGTCAGGACGAGCGAGGTCACGGCGGGGCCGTAGTGCGCCAGGTTCAGACCGGTTCCGGCGCCCAGCTCCAGCACGCGCCCGCGGGCCTGCGCGAGCAGCTGCGCCCGGAGCTCCCCGACGCCGGCGGCGTCGGCGCACGGCCCGATCCGGTCGTACAGCGCGGCGAACAGCCGTCCGCTCAGGCTCATCGCGCGTCCTCTCGGATCGCGGCCGCCGCATCCGCCGGGCTCCCCGCCGCGTCACAGCCCGGGCCGGACCGCTGTCCCGCGCCCCCGGCCGCCGCCAGCACCTCGCCCGCGATCTCCGCCGCCGCGTCCGGCCGCGCCAGCGCCGCCGAGGCGACGGCCATCGCCTCCAGCCGCGCCGGATCGGCGAGCAGGCCGTCGACCTCGCGCCGCAGCCGGGCCGCGTCGAGCTCCGCGTCGGCGACGACGATCGCCGCCCCCGCGTCCACCATCCAACGGGCGTTCGCCGTCTGGTGGTCGGCCGCCGCGTGCGGGTAGGGCACCAGCAGCGCCGGGCGCCCGTGCGCCGCGATCTCGAAGATCGATCCGCCCGCGCGGGCCACGACGAGGTCGCCGGCCGCCAGAGCGTCGCCGAACGGCTCGATGTAGGGCCGCAGCACGTAGCACTCGCCGGCGGCGACGGCGCGATCGACGAGCCCGTCGAAGTCACGGTGCCCCGAGGCGTGCAGCACCCGGTACGGCGCGCCGGCCAGGCCCTCGATCGCCGCCTCGTTGATCGAGCGCGCGCCCAGAGAGCCGCCGAAGACGACCACCGTCGTCGCGTCGTCCGGGAGGCCGAAGCGCGCCCGCGCCGCGCTGCGATCGGTCGTCGGAGCCGGCACCGGCCGCCCCGTCACCCGGTAGCGCGGCGGCTCGCGTCCCTCGAGCGCGAACGCCAGGCAGACGCGCCGCGCGAAGCGCGCCAACGCCCGGTTCGTCAACCCCAGGTGCGAGTCGGCCTCCGTCAGCACGAGCGGCACCCGCCGCAGCGCCGCGGCCAGCCCCACCGGGCCGGCGACGTATCCGCCGCCGCCGAGCACGGCGTCCGGGCGCAGCCGCCCGAGGATCCGCCACGCGGCCGCCACGGCGCCCACCGCCTGCAGCGCCGAGCGCGCCGCCTTGAGCGGGTTCGTCCGCGACAGCCCGCTGACGGCGATCCGCTCGAGCGGATAGCCGGCCGCGGGCACGAGCTCCGCCTCGGCCCGCTCGCCGCCGACGAAGTGGACCTCGGCTCCCTCAGCTCGCAGCGCGTCGGCGACCGCCAGCGCGGGCACCACGTGCCCCGCCGTTCCCCCGGCCGCTATCAGCACTCGCACGCTCACGGTCCCCGGAGTCTCCCCCAACCGCCCGCAGGTGCGTCGTGCGCCCCGAGGCCACGTTCAGCAGCAGCCCCATCCCGGCCAGCAGCGTCACCAGCGACGACGAGCCCGAGGAGATGAACGGCAGCGGCACCCCGGTCAGCGGCGCGAGGCCGAGCACGGTGAACAGGTTCAGCAGCGCCTGGCAGAGGATCAGCGACGTGATGCCCACCGCCAGCAGCGACGCGTACGCGCCCTTGGCCGCCTTCGCGGCGCGCAGCCCGCCGTAGGCGATGAGCCCGTAGAGGAACAGCAGCGCCCAGACGCCGGCGACCCCGATCTCCTCGCCGATCACGGCCAGGATGAAGTCGGTGTGGGCCTCGGGCAGGAAGAAGATCTTCTGCACCGACTCGCCCAGCCCGCGCCCGAAGAGCCCGCCGGAGCCCATCGCGATCTGGCCCTGCACCGCCTGGAAGCCGATCGACTCGGCGTGCGCCCACGGGTCCAGGAAGGAGGTCAGCCGGTCGCGCCGGTAGGGCTCCAGCAGGGCGAAGAGGCCGACCAGCACGACCGCGGCGCCGATGCACTTGCCGAGCAGCGCCACCGGCATCCCCGCGGCGACGAGCAGCGCGCACAGCGTGAAGCCGATGACCAGCGACGTGCCCAGGTCCGGCTGCGACACGACCAGCAGGCACATCACGCCCGCGACCAGCAGCAGCGGGTTGGCGATGCCCTTGAGCGTGAGCACCAGCTTCGGCCGGTCGGTCAGCAGCCGCACCGCGTAGAGCACGAGCGCGAGCTTGGCCAGCTCGCTCGGCTGGAACTGGAGCGGCCCGGCGCCGATCCAGCGCTGCGCGCCGTTCACCGAGACGCCGACGCCCGGGACCTTGACGAGCACCAGCAGGACGAGCGCGACGCCCAGCAGGACCGACGTCAGGTTGCGCACCGCCCGCAGGTCGATGCGGGCGATGACCTGCATCGCGATCAGACCGATCGACCCCCACACGAGGTACTTGACCAGGTAGACCGTCCCATCGCCCTGCCCCTCGAGCAGAGTGCGGGCGCTCGAGGCGCTGTAGACCATCACCGCGCCGGCGGCGAGGAGGCACAGCGTCGCCGTGAGCAGGATCCGGTGCTCCAGGGGCTGCTCGCGGGCGGCATCGCGAGAACGGGCCATCTACCCCGCCGAGTTCGCCGCGGACGCGCCGATTCCTACGTCGTCAGGCGAAGGTCTGCTGGTAGATCGTGAAGCCGATGGCCGAGCAGACCGCCGCGATGATCCAGAAGCGCAGGATGATCTTCGTCTCCGACCAGGCCAGCAGCTCGAAGTGGTGGTGGATCGGCGCCATGAGGAAGACGCGCTTGCGGAACGCCTGGAAGGAGAAGACCTGGATCAGCACGCTCAGCGCCTCGATGACGAAGATCCCGCCGAGCAGGATCAGCAGCATCTCCGTCTTCGTCATGACCGCGATCCCCGCGATCGCGCCCCCCAGCCCCAGCGATCCCGTGTCCCCCATGAAGATCGTCGCCGGGAAGGCGTTGAACCACAGGAACCCGATGCAGGCGCCCACCAGGCAGGCGCACAGCAGCGCGAGGTCCTCCTGTCCCGTCGTGACGAACGTGATGCCGATGTAGGCGAGCAGCACGATCGCCGCGCAGCCGGCCGCCAGGCCGTCCAGGCCGTCGGTGAGGTTCACGGCGTTCGTCGTCCCCGCGACGACCAGGTAGATCAGCACCGGGTAGAAGACGCCGAGGTCGATCTGGGCGTCGACGTAGCGGAGGCGCAGCGTCGGCGCCAGGCCGGCCTCCTGGGTCGCCACCCACCAGAGCAGCAGCGAGATCGCGATCGTCACGCCGAGCTTCGTCCGGCCCCGCAGCCCCAGCGAGCGGCGCTTGACGAGCTTCGTGTAGTCGTCGGCGAAGCCCACCAGCGCGCACAGCACGGCGGTGGCGTACACGCCCACGGAGCGCCAGTCGTAGTCGCTGAGGATCAGGAACGGCAGCGAGAAGGCGAGCATGATGATGACCCCGCCCATCGTCGGCGTGCCCGCCTTGGAGTGGTGGCCGGCGGGCCCCTCCTCCCGGATGTGCTGGCCGAACTCGCGCACGCGCAGGAACGAGATGAAGCGCGGGCTGAGAAACACGCAGATGAGCAGCGCGGCCGTGCCGCCGATGAGCACCTCCCCCATTGCGCTACAGCCCTTCCGCGACCGCTTCGAGGCCGACGCCGCGCGACGCCTTCACCAGCACGGTGTCGCCCGGCTCCACCAGCCGCGCGACCAGTGCCGCCGCCTCGGCCGCGTCGGCGACCGCGTGGTCGCCGCCCATCGCGGCGGCCAGCGGGCCGACGGTGACGAGGACGTCCGCGCGCTCGCGGGCGTAGGCGCCGACCTCCTCGTGGAAGCGGCGCTCGTCGGGGCCGAGCTCCAGCATGTCGCCGAGCACGGCCACGCGCCGCCCGGGCGCACGGGAGAGCTCGTCGAGGGCGGCGCGCATCGACATCGGGTTGGCGTTGTAGCAGTCGTTGACGACGACGGCCCCGCCTTCGGTCTCCGTCCGCTGGCCGCGGCGGGCCGACAGCTCGACCTCGATCCGGCCGTG
>JANJUA010000207.1 GCA_024710825.1 Solirubrobacteraceae bacterium | reverse complement strand
CGGCGACGTCGCCGCCGAGTCGGCCGTCAAGCCGTGGGAGCTGCCCGACTGGGTCCGCGCGCAGGCTGCACGGCTCGGCCTGGAGCTCGACCGGCACACCGCCCGGGCGCTGGTCGCGATCGTGGGCGAGCGTCAGGCGCGCCTGACGCGTGAGCTCGAGAAGCTCGCGCTCGAGCTCGGCCCCGGCGCCCGCGTGGACGCCGAGCTGATCGAGGAGCGCTCCGCAGACGGCGCCGAGCGCAAGGTGTGGACGCTCGCCGACCGCCTCGTGGCCGGCGACGCCGCGGGGGCGACCCGCGTCTACCTCGAGCTCCGCGCCCAGGGCGAGCGGCTGCCGAGCCTCATGTACTGGATGACGCAGCGCCTGCGCCAGGCGCTCGACGTAGTCTGTCGCCTGGACGCCGGCGAGGCGCCCGGCGACATCAAGCGCACGCTGCGCATGCCGTCGCGGGCGGCGGAGGCGTTCATCGCCGACGTGCGCCGCTCGGACGTCGCGAGCCTGCGCCGCGCGCTCGCCCGTCTGGCCGATCTCGAGGTCGAGTCGCGCGGGGGCAGCGGGGCGGAGGAGGACACCAGCGCGGTGCGCGCGATCGCCGCCATCGCTCGGTGAGCGGGCGGGGTGGCGGGTCGACGTGACGAGCGGCCGAGACCGGCCTCGGCTACGCCGAGGCGGACTTCCGCAGACGCGCCGCGCGGGACTTCTTGCGAGCCCCGTTGTTGCGATGCAGCGCACCGACCTTCACGGCCTTGTCGATCGTCTTGACGAGCACCTTGTGCTCGGCGTCGGCGGCGGCGTCGTCGCCGGCGCCGACCGCGGTCTCGAGGCGGCGGAAGTACGTCTTGATCGTCGACGTGTACCGGCGGTTCTCCAGGCGCTCTCGCTCCGTGCGCAGGATCCGCTTCTTCTGTGAGTGAATGTTGGCCATGACGTGAAGGCGCCGCGGCAGCGTGTGCTCCGCGGCGGTCCGTACGATAGCGCACCCGTGGCCGCAGATTCCTCCGCGCCGAGCGGCAGGCGCATCGCCGTCAACACCGCGATCTTCTCGATCGCCACCGGGCTCTCGCGGATCGCGGGCCTGGTGCGCGAGATCGTGGCGTCCAGCTACTTCGCGACGAGCGGCGCCTTCTCGGCCTTCACCATCGCCTTCCAGGTGCCGAACCTGGTCCGCTCGCTGTTCGCGGACGCGGCCCTGAGCGCGGCCTTCGTGCCGGTCTTCACGGAGCTGCTGGAGCGCGGCCAGCGGCGCGAGGCGTTCCGCCTGGCCAGCACGCTGTTCTTCCTCATCCTGCTCGTGCTCGGCGCGGTGACGGCGTTGTTCATCCTGGCGGCAGGCGCGATCGTGCCGCTGTTCACCGGCGGGGCGTTCACGAGCGAGCTCGACGAGCTGACCGTCGGGCTGAGCCGGGTCCTGTTCCCGATCGTCCTCGTCCTCGCGCTGAACGGCCTCGTCGTCGGCATCCTCAACGCCTACGACCACTTCACGATCCCGGCGCTCAGCCCGCTCGTGTGGAACGTCGTCATCATCGTGCTGCTCGTCGCGGTGCGTCCCGCGTTCGACACGCCCGACAGCGAGCTCTACGCCTACGCGATCGCCGTGCTGGTGGCGACGATCGTGCAGTTCTCGATGTCGGTGCCCGTGCTGCGCCGGTTCGACTTCCGCTTCGAGCTGGCCTTCGACCTGAGCGACCCGCGGCTGAGGCAGGTCCTGCGGCTGATGCTCCCGGTGACGATCGGGCTCGGGATCATCAACCTCGACGTCTTCGTCAACCTGACGCTCGGCTCGCTGGTCTCCGAGCAGGCGCCGCGCGCGATCGACGCCGCGTTCCGCATCTACATGCTGCCGCAGGGCGTCTTCTCGGTCGCGATCGCCACGGTGCTGTTTCCGGCGATCAGCCGCCTGGTCACCCGGGGCGACCTCGACGGCGTGCGGGCGACGATGGCGTCGGGCCTGCGTCAGATCGCGCTGCTGCTGGTCCCGGCCGCGGCGTTCACGGTGGTGCTCGCCGAGCCGATCACGCGGCTGGTCTACGAGCACGGCGAGTTCGGCCCCGAGTCCACCGAGCTCGTCTCCACCGCGCTGTTCTGGTTCTCGTTCAGCCTGCCGTTCTCGGGCATGAACCTGATGCTCACGCGCACGTTCTTCGCGCTCCAGCGGCCGTGGGCGCCGACCGTCATCTCGCTCGGCAGCCTCGTCGTCAACCTGGCGGTGAGCCTCGCGCTCTACAAGCCCTACGGGATCGCGGGCCTCGTGATCGGCACCGTGGTGTCGACCGCGGCCATGATGCTCGCCCAGGCCTGGAGGCTGCGGGGGCAGCTCGGCGGCAGCGTCGAGGGCCGGCGGACCGCGATCGCCTTCGCGGCGGTGTGCGTCGCGGCGCTGCTGCTCGCCGTCGTCGCGTGGACGACCTGGACGCTGGTCGACGACGTGCTCGGCCGCTCGCTGATCGCCCAGATCGTCGCGATGGGGCTCGCGGGCGCGGCCGGCGCCGTCACGTACGCGGCGGCGGTGCTCTGGCTCCGGCTGCCCGAGGCCCACCAGGTGCGCGATCTGCTCCTTCGCCGCGCGCGCCGGTAGCCCTACGCTAGATCGGCCCATGGCGACCGCGCAAGACCACATCCGCAACTTCTCGATCATCGCCCACATCGACCACGGCAAGTCGACGCTCGCCGACCGCATCCTCGAGCTGACGCACACCGTCGACCCGCGCCGGATGAGGGCGCAGGTGCTCGACTCGATGGAGCTCGAGCGCGAGCGCGGCATCACGATCAAGGCGCAGGCCGTCCGCGTCTTCTACACCGCCCGCGACGGCGAGACCTATCAGCTGCATCTCATCGACACGCCGGGCCACGTCGACTTCACCTACGAGGTCTCCCGAGCCCTGGCGGCGTGCGAGGGCGCGCTGCTCGTCGTCGACGCGTCGCAGGGCGTCGAGGCGCAGACCGTCGCGAACACCTACCTCGCCATCGACGCGGGCCTCGAGCTCATCCCGTGCCTGAACAAGATCGACCTCCCGGGCGCCGAGCCGGAGCGCGTGGCGGAGGAGGTCGCCGACCTGATCGGCGAGCCCACCGAGGACATCCTCACGATCTCCGGCAAGACCGGCGAGGGCGTGCTCGACGTGCTCGAGGAGCTCGTCCGCCGCGTCCCGCCGCCCGACGGCGACCCGGACGCCCCGCCGCGCGCGGTCATCTTCGACTCCGAGTTCGACCAGTATCGGGGCGTCGTCGCCTACATCCGAGTCGTCGACGGCACCTTCCGCAAGGGCGAGGCGATCCGCGCGATGGCCGCCGGGACCGAGGCCGACATCGACGACATCGGCTTCTTCACGCCGACGATGACGCCCGTCGAGCAGCTCTCCGTGGGCGAGGTGGGCTACCTCATCACCGGCATCAAGGACGTGACGCTGCTGCGCGTCGGCGACACGCTGACGGTCAAGCGCCACGCCGCCTCCGAGGCCCTGCCCGGCTACCGCGAGGTCAAGCCGATGGTCTTCTGCGGGCTGTTCCCGATCAACTCGGACGACTACCCGGACCTTCGCGACGCGCTGGAGAAGCTGACGCTCAACGACGCCGCGCTCGCCTGGGAGCCGGAGACCTCCGACGCGCTCGGCTTCGGCTTCCGCTGCGGCTTCCTCGGCCTGCTGCACATGGACATCGTCCGCGAGCGCCTCGAGCGCGAGTACGACCTCGAGCTGATGGCGACGATGCCGTCGGTGGGCTTCGAGGTGACGATGACCAGCGGCGAGGAGCTCGAGGTCCACGCGCCGTCGGACATGCCCGACCCGGCGCGGATCGCGGAGATCCGCGAGCCGATGATCCGCGCCTCGATCCTGTGCCCGAAGGAGTTCGTCGGCACGGTGATGGAGCTCTGCCAGGACCGCCGCGGCGAGCACGCGGGGATGCACTACCTGAGCGCCGATCGCGTCCAGCTCTCCTACGACCTGCCGCTCGCCGAGATCGTCCTGGACTTCTTCGACCAGCTCAAGTCCCGCACCCGCGGCTACGCCTCGCTCGACTACGAGCTGACGGGCATGAAGCCCTCGAACCTCGTCAAGCTCGACGTGCTGCTCGCCGGCGACGCGGTCGACGCGCTGTCGATGATCGTCCACAAGGACAAGGCCTACGACTTCGGGCGCACGCTGACGGAGAAGCTCCGGGCCCGCATCCCGCGCCAGCAGTACGACGTGCCGATCCAGGCGGCGATCGGCTCGCACGTCGTCGCTCGCGAGACGGTCAAGGCGTTCCGCAAGGACGTAACGGCCAAGTGCTACGGCGGCGACATCAGCCGCAAGCGCAAGCTGCTGGAGAACCAGAAGAAGGGCAAGCAGCGCATGAAGCAGGTCGGCCGCGTGGAGGTGCCGCAGGAGGCCTTCCTCGCGGTTCTCGAGGTCGGCGAGTAGTCAAGGAGCCGCCGCCGCACGCCGATCATCTGGCTGTGCGGGGGCTCGAGCCACTTGGGAGGCGCAGGGGCGCGACGGCGGTGCGGTGGGCCGCCGCGCGGCTGCGGGGAAGCGCGGAGGCGTTCGAGAGGGCCTTCGACGACGCGCCGATCGGCATGACGCTCAACAGCGTCGACCTGGCCGACGCGGGCCGCATCCTGCGAGCGAACGCGGCGGCTGGACGGATGTTCGCCGTCGCGCCGGAGGCGCTGGTGGGCATGCTGCCGCAGCAACTGGTGCATCCCGACGACCTCGGCCTCGGCGCCGAGGACTGGCAGCGCCTGCTGGCGGGCGAGCTGCCGGCCATGTACCACGAGCGCCGCTTCCTGCGCCCGGCCGGCGGCGTGTTCTGGGCGCTCAACGGCACGTCGCTG
>JANJUA010000154.1 GCA_024710825.1 Solirubrobacteraceae bacterium | reverse complement strand
GCCCCACCCAGCCCGCCCACCGGTCCCCCGGGACCGCCGCTAGGACGCGGCCTTTGCCCGCCACCTAGACAAACCCCAATTTGTCACCCCGCCCCGCCCGCCACGGGGGCCGCCGCGTCGATGATCAGGCGGTGACGCGGCGGTTGCCGCCGTAGGTCGCCAGCCCGTAGATGATCAGGATGTCGACGGCGAAGATCGCCAGCGACCAGAACGGATACGCCGGGATCGCGAGCAGCGCCGCGATCGCGTTGCACGTGGCGGCCGCGATGCCGAACCAGCGGCCGAACGTCCCGCCGGCCCAGATCGACAGGGCGGCCGCGAGCTGGAGCGCTCCGATCACGAGGACGATCCAGCCCCACGTGTTGAGGTCACTGAGGATGAAGCGCTGGTCCTCGACGAAGAAGCTGGAGCCGTCGATGGCGGCGATGCCCCAGATGACGTTCAGGATGCCGACCATCATGATCATGACCCCGGCGAACAGCACCCAGCCGCTGCCCTCGCCCGGGTAGCCCCCCGAGGCACGGTCCGTCGAGCGCTCCTCGGCAAGCGGAGTGGTGGCCATCGCGTTGCTCCTTTGGTCGCTGCCTGGCTTCAGCGATCGTCCGGCATGGCGACGCGTGCCTCAATGTTGCGCGCACCCGTCTTCGGCTGGTGTGGGCCTGCCCCGGCCCATGCCGCGCGCATCGGCTGCGGCGCGAAGCGGCCGTGGAGCACGACCGTGCCGGCGAGCAGGTCGTGCAGCCCGCGCCGGCGGTCGTCCAAGAGCACGGGCAGGAAGCCGGCGAACAGCGGCACGATGGCGAGCGCCAGGCCGACGACTCGCACCATCGACCGTCCGACGCCCGGCGTCTCGCCCGCGGCGGTCTCGACGTGGACGTCCATCAGCCGCATGCCGGGCGTCTGGCCGACGGTGCTCCAGAACGTCACGAAGTAGCCCGCCACGGCGGCGCCCCACGCGCACGCCGCGATCACCCGGCCCAGCTCGCCCAGCTCCACCTCGGAGACGAGCGACCAGACGAGGGCCAGCAATGCCGCTCCGGCGAGCAGGACGGCCTGGACGATCGCGGCGTCGAGCGCCAGCGCCACCGCCCGGGTCACGATCCCGGCGTAGGGGACCGGCGCGGCGCTCATGTCGGCCGCGGCCGGCGCAGCCAGCCGCGAACCGTACGCTCGGCGACGTCGTCGGCGGACCCCGCGCGCCGCCGCACCGTGGACGCCAGCTCGTCCGCGAGCGTCCGCGTCTGGGCCCCGACGGCGTCCATCACGCGCGGGCTCGTGGCGACGTACTCGACGACCCGGTCGAGCTCCGGGCTGGCCAGCACCTGCTCGGTCAGCTCGTCGACGAGCCGGCTCTCGATGACGCTGACCACCAGGCGCTCGAGTCCCGGGCTGGCCAGCACGCGCTCGACGAGCTCCTGGGTTCGCTCGTGGTCGAGGACCGCGACGACGATGCGGTCGAGGTCGATCCGCGCCAGCGCCCTGGCCACCGCCCGCTCCACCTCCGGCGCGGCGAGCACGTCGGCCGCGACCGCTTCGAGCGCCGCCCGCGCGCGGGCTCGGACCAGCATCCCGTCTTCGGCGCGCCGCCGGAGGGCATCGCCCACCACGGGGACGCGCGTCGTCAGGCGAGCCGGCCACAGCGCCAGCCGGCCACCGGCCCGCATCGACCTCGCGCCGACCACGGCCAGACCGAGCGCGAGATCGCGCGCCTCGATCTCCGGCACCTGCCCGAGCCCGCTCATCGCAAGCGAGCTTCGCCGCCGCGAGCGCGCGCGCCAACGGCGCGGGCATGCCTCCGCCGGTCGTGCGCGCACCCTTGCCCGCTCCGGGCGCGGCCGGTGTGCTTGGGCAAACCGCGAGGAAGGGTCGCAGCCATGCCGCAGAACGGTCACGTCGCTCGTCACGTGCTCCCGATCCCGGACCGGGCGTACTCGGGCCCCGTCGCCTACGACGCGCAGGACCCCGACGCGGCGGTCGCGCCGATCGCGCCGCTGCGCCCGCCCTCCGGCGCGCCCAACGTCCTGATCGTCCTGCTCGACGACGTCGGCTTCGGCGCCGGCAGCGTCTTCGGCGGGCCGTGCGCGATGCCGACCGCCGAGCGGCTCGCGGCCGACGGCCTGCGCTACACCCGCTTCCACACCACGGCGCTGTGCTCGCCGACGCGCCAGGCGCTGCTCACCGGGCGCAACCACCACTCGGTCGGCATGGGCGGCATCACCGAGATCGCGACCGCGGCGCCCGGGTACAGCTCGATCCGCCCGAACACGGCGGCGCCGCTCGCCGAGACGCTCAAGCTCAACGGCTACTCGACGGCGCAGTTCGGCAAGTGCCACGAGGTTCCGGTCTGGGAGACGAGCCCGCTCGGCCCCTTCGACGCCTGGCCCACCGGCGGCGGCGGGTTCGAGTACTTCTACGGCTTCATCGGCGGCGAGGCGCACCAGTACCACCCGGCGATCTACGAGGGCACGGTCCCCGTCGAGCCGGCCACGACGCCCGACGAGGGCTACCACTTCATGGCCGACATGACGGACAAGGCGATCGGCTGGGTCCGCCGGCAGAAGGCGCTCATGCCCGACAAGCCGTTCTTCGCCTACTTCGCTCCCGGCGCCACGCACGCCCCGCACCACGTCCCCCGCGAGTGGGCGGACCGCTACCGGGGCCGCTTCGACCAGGGCTGGGACGCGCTGCGCGAGGAGACGCTCGCGCGCCAGAAGGCGCTCGGCGTCGTGCCCGCTGACGCCGAGCTGACGCGCCGCCACGACGAGATCCCCGCCTGGAGCGAGATGCCCGAGGAGCTCAAGCCGGTGCTGGCCCGGCAGATGGAGGTCTACGCCGGGTTCCTCGAGTACACCGACCACCACGTCGGCCGACTCGTCGACGCGCTGCGCGACCTCGAGGTGCTCGACGACACGCTCGTCTTCTACGTCGTGGGCGACAACGGGGCGTCGGCCGAGGGAACGCTCAACGGCACGTTCAACGAGATGATCAACTTCAACGGCGCCGCCGCGCTCGAGACGCCCGAGTTCATGCTGGAGCGCCTCGACGCCTTCGGCGGCCCGGACTCCTACAACCACTACTCGGTCGGCTGGGCGCACGCGATGGACACCCCGTACCAGTGGACCAAGCAGGTGGCGTCGCACTTCGGCGGAACCCGCAACGGCACGATCGTCCACTGGCCGGCCGCGATCCGGGCGCGCGGCGAGATCCGCGCGCAGTTCCACCACGTCATCGACATCGCCCCCACGATCCTCGAGGCGGCGGGCATCCCGGAGCCGACGAGCGTCCACGGCGTCGCCCAGAAGCCGATCGAGGGCACGAGCATGGCGTACTCCTACGACGACGCCGCGGCGCCGGACCGCCACGTCACGCAGTACTTCGAGATGTTCGGCAACCGCGGCATCTACCACCGGGGCTGGACGGCGGTGACGCGCCACAAGACGCCGTGGATCCTGGTCGGCGAGCAGGCGCCCACGTTCGACGACGACGTCTGGGAGCTCTACGACACGACCGCGGACTGGACCCAGGCGCGCGACCTCTCCGCCGAGCAGCCGGAGCGGCTGCACGAGCTCCAGCGCCTGTGGCTGATCGAGGCGACCCGCTACGGCGTCCTGCCGCTCGACGACCGCGTCGCCGAGCGGATCCGCCCGGAGGTCGCCGGCCGGCCGACGCTCATCAAGGGCAGCTCCCAGCTGCTGTTCGGCGGGATGGGGCGGCTGTCGGAGAGCTCGGTGCTCAGCATCAAGAACCGGTCGCACTCGGTGACCGCCGAGGTCGTCGTCCCGGACGGCGGCGCCAGCGGCGTCATCATCGCGCAGGGCGGCAGCATCGGCGGCTGGAGCCTGTACGCCAAGGACGGCCGGCCGCGGTACTGCTACAACCTGCTCGGCATCGAGCGGTTCTACGTGGACGGCGAGCGCGAGCTGCCGCCCGGCCGCCACCAGGTGCGCATGGAGCTCGCCTACGACGGCGGCGGGCTCGGCAAGGGCGGGACCGTGACGCTCTACCTCGACGGCGACCGGATCGGCGAGGGGCGGGTGGACGCGACCGCCGCGATGATCTTCTCGGCCGACGACACCTGCGACGTCGGCCGGGAGAGCGGCGCGCTCGTGACCCCCGACTACGGAGCGCGCGATAACGCGTTCACGGGCGAGGTCGTGTGGGTGCAGCTCGACGTCGGCGACGACGACCCGGACCACTTCGTGACCGCCGAGGAGCGGATCAAGGTGGCGATGGCGCAGCAGTGACCGCTACGCGCGGTCGGTCT
This sequence comes from Solirubrobacteraceae bacterium, assembly GCA_024710825.1. Lineage (GTDB taxonomy): Bacteria > Actinomycetota > Thermoleophilia > Solirubrobacterales > Solirubrobacteraceae > Capillimicrobium. The sequence continues at coordinate 629 of JANJUA010000154.1, read as the reverse complement.
CGCCGGCCGTGAGATCCGCCACGTCCTGTAGGTCCTTGGGACGGCCGGTGGAGAGCTTCATGGCGATCAGGCGATCGCGGTCCGCAACCCGCGCCGGGACACCCCGGACGGAGACCTCCACTGCCGCGGCGGCGAGCGACGCGAACGAGTCGAGCCCTTGGGGGCGATTGACCAGGTCGAGCCCGCCCATCGTCGTGTCCAGCCGAAGGTTGCCTGCGCGGGCGACGTCGAACGGATCGGTGGGGTCCAGGTCGCGGAGCTCCGAGTCCACTGCCATGCTGGCCCCGAGCTCGGCCAGCGCAGCGGCAAGCCGCTCGTGGTTGGAGTGGTCCGGTGCGGGGACGATGTCGACGTCGAGCGTCAGCCGCCGGACGCCGTGCGCGAGCGCCGCGATGCCGCCAATCACGACGTATTCGACGTCGTGGCGGTTGAGGGTCTCGAGGATCCCGTCGATGCGCAGGGCGCTCATCGTCGCGCCTGCCCCAGGAGCTCGGCGGCGCTCGCGGCGCTCGTCAGCCCATGCTCGAGCCGCTCTTCCGGCGACAGCCGCTGGAACGCGCGGAGCCGACCCTCGTCGTGGTCGCGCCAGCGGCTGGGCCGCACCGCGCCCTCGAGATCGAGCTCCTCCC
>JANJUA010000107.1 GCA_024710825.1 Solirubrobacteraceae bacterium | reverse complement strand
CTCGGAGGCGCGCCCGATATCGGGACAACGCTGCCGGGGATCATCGGCCGGCAGCGGGCGGAAATCGAGCGCCGAGCGCGAGCCGGTCAGCTCGATGATGGTTTCGGCGAGTTCGCGCACGCTGATCTCATGCGGATTGCCGAGATTGACCGGTCCGATCACGTCGCCATCGACGTTCATGAGCCGGATCAGCCCGTCGACGAGGTCGTCGACATAGCAGAAGGAGCGCGTCTGGCTGCCGTCGCCGAATACGGTCAGCGGCCGGTCCTGGAGGGCCTGACGCAGGAACGTCGGGATCGCGCGGCCGTCGTGCGGGCGCATCCTCGGCCCGTAGGTGTTGTGCGCCATCACGCCGCTTCCCGCCCAGAAGTTCTCCAGCCCGGGGACGGAGAAGTCGTAGACCAGCTCCGTGGGGTCGACCTCGACGATGTCGGTCACCTGCGCCCAGACCAGATCGCCCGACCGACGGGCGTTGAGACGCTGCGACACCTCGCCGTCCCATTCGAGCGGGCTCCAGGGGGACACCGCGGACAGCGTCAGCCGCCAGAAGCGGTTGCCCTCGTAGACGTAGCGCCCGACCGACGGCACGAGCCCGAAGCGGGCGAACGCCACGATCAGGTCGTCTTTGAGGTCGTCGCTCGTGGTCGAGAACTCGTGCCGGACGCCCACCTTGGCGCCCGAGTGCACGCCGTCGCCCTCGCGGTAACCCTCGACGAACCACTTGAGCCGGTCGAGCGGCAGACCGAGGATCCAGCCCGGGATGCGCTTGTCGCCGTCGTCGAACCCCAGGCGGCGCAGGAGCGTGAGCAGGAGCTTCGAGTGGACGGCCAGGGAGGCCGAGCGCCGCTCGGAGCCGTCGGCCCACACGGTGTGCAGGCCCAGGTCGCGCTCGACGATCTTCCGCGCGCGCCGCAGCAGCGCATCGTCGGCGCTGAGGGTCACGAACGCGCGACCGGCGCCCTCCTGCCAGCAGCCCTCGGCGACGTAGAGCCCGAGGAGCCAGAGCACGTCGTCCGTGATCTCCACGCGCGAGCGCATCGGCACGCTGCGACCCGTGGTGCGCAGCCGCACGCGAGCATCCTCGGGCACGGCCTCGCCGACGCGCCAGAGCAGCCTGAGCGGCACGCGGTCGCTGTCGCGCATGCGCAGGAGCTTCGTCCATGCGCCGTTGCGCCAGTTCGGTCCTGCGTTGCGCCGCTCGGCCACGAGGACGCCGTGCAGCTCGAAGCGTCGGCTCCAGACCAGCTCGCCCAGCCCCGGCGCCTCAACGAGCAGATCCCACGGATCGCCCTCGGCGTACCGCCACGCGTCGATCATGCTGACCCAGCGGCGGTCGCGCTCGGGCACGTCGATGCGGCCGGCGATGGCCACCCGCTCGCCGACGCACAGATCCTCGACCGGCTTCGCGACCGGAGCACCGCCGTTGCCTTCGACGAAGATCGAGTGATGGCCGGTGACGCGGATCGACCGGCCGTAGCGGGTCCGCACCTCGTAGCAGCGCTCGTCGGTGGGGTGGGCGACGAGCGAGCTGGTCTCCGCGGCGACCATATGGCCGTCGGCGTCGAACGCCGGCACCGTGTGACCCCGGAGGTCGTACTCCATGGCGGCCGAGAAGCGATCGTCGAGCAGCGCCGTCGCTCCGGCCGACGGCGTGCGCGGAAGGTACCCGGCCCTCACCGCGAAGTCCGCGTGACGCGCCGCCAGGTCGCTGACGCGCTCACGGCACAGCTCGACGCCGTTGTCGTAGAGCACCTGCTCGTCCGCGAGGATCGAGTTGAAGATCCTGACGATCGAGGTGTCCACGCCCTGCTGGCGGTGGTAGGCCATCGTCAGCGCCTCGGCGTAGCGCTTGGCCTCGTCGTAGACGCCGCGGGGGCCGATCGGGTTGACGTGGCCCCAGTAGGACTCCGGCTGCGGGTGCACCTGCGGGTCTCCGTAGACCTCGCTGGTCGACGCGAGCAGGAAGCGGGCGCGGTGGATCTTCGCCAGGCCGAGCGTGTGGTGCGTCCCGTAGGAGCCGACCTTCAGCGTGTGCAGCGGCAGGCGCAGGTAGTCGATCGGCGACGCCGGCGACGCGAGGTGGTAGACGACGTCCACCGGCTCGTCGACGAAGTACGGGTCGGTGATGTCGACGTTGAGGTGCGTGAACTCGGGCCGCCGGATGTGCGCGATGTTCGCGAGCGAGCCCGTCTCCAGGTTGTCGACGCAGATCACGCGGTGCCCGCGAGCGAGGAGCTCGTCGCACAGATGCGACCCCAGGAAGCCGGCGCCGCCCGTGACAACGCACGTGGCCATGGGACCTAAGCCTAGTCCTTCCCCCGCTTGGCGAGCTTCTTCAGGCGCACCGGGCAGCGCCTGCAACGGGGCTTGCTCTTGCAGCACTTCTTCTTCGGCTTGAGCTTCTTGGCCACGCCCCACGCAGGTTAGGGCGCCCGAAGATCAGGGGGTCGGGACCGTGCCCTCGACCCAGTCGCCCTCCTCGCGCTTCCAGATCGGCAGGCGCGCCTTGATCGTGTCGATCAGCTCGCGCGCCCCCGCGAACGCCTCCGCCCGATGCGGCGCGGACGCCGCCACGATGACCGACGCCTCCTGGCGCGGCACGCGGCCCGTGCGGTGCTCGGCGGCGGCGGCGCACAGCCCGTGGCGCTCGATCGCCGCGGCGACGATCCGCTCGAGCTCCACGAGCGCCATCTCGCCGTAGGCCTCGTAGTCGAGGAAGTCCACGTCGCGCGTCGTGCCGGAGAACGTCACCACCGCGCCGGCTCGCGGGTCACGCACCCGGGCGGCGAGCGCGTCGAGCGAGAGCGGCTCGTCCACCACCCGCGCCCAGGCCCCGCTCCCGCCCGAGACCGGCGGCACGAGCGCGAGCTCGTCGGAGGGGTGCAGCAGGCGATCCGGGCCGGCGTACTCCCGGTTGACGGCCATGACGAGCGGCACGCCGTCGGCCAGATCGCCGACGGCGGCGAGCGCGTCGGACACGCGCGCGCCCTCCGGCAGCTCCAGCTCGAGCTCCGAGCGTCCGGCACGCTGGCGGAGCTGGGCGAAGAGGCGGACGCGGACGAGCATGCAGCTCAGGCTAACTCCTATCCTCCTCCTCATGGCAACGACCCCCGAGCGCCTCACCGTCGCCCCCATCGTCGGCCCCGACGACCCCCGCCGCTTCACGGACTCGGGCATCGAGGTCAAGCCGCTCTACACCGAAGAGGACCTGCCCGAGCACCTCGACCTGGGCGAGCCCGGCGAGTACCCGTACACCCGCGGGCCGCACCGCGAGATGTACCGCAAGCAGCTCTGGACGATGCGCCAGTACGCGGGCTACGCGACGGCCAAGGAGTCCAACGAGCGCTACCGGTACCTGCTCTCCCAGGGCGGCACCGGGCTCTCGATGGCGTTCGACCTGCCGACCCAGCTCGGCCTCGACTCCGACGACCCGCGCTGCCTCGGCGAGGTCGGCCGCACCGGCGTCGCGATCGACACGATCGACGACATGCGCACGGCGTTCGACCGGATCCCGCTCGACGAGGTCTCGACGTCGATGACGATCAACGCCCCGGCGTCGATCCTGCTGCTCCTCTACGAGCTGGTCGGCGAGGAGCAGGGCGTGCCGTCGCAGCAGCTGCGCGGCACGACGCAGAACGACATCCTCAAGGAGTACATCGCCCGGGGGAACTTCATCTACCCGCCCGAGGGCGCGATGCGGCTCACCACGGACCTGTTCGCGTACTGCCGCGAGAACGTGCCGAAGTGGAACACCATCTCCATCTCGGGCTACCACTTCCGCGAGAAGGGCGCCAGCGCCGTCCAGGAGGTCGCGTTCACGCTCGCCAACGGCATGGCGTACGTGCAGGCGGCGCTCGACGCGGGCCTGGAGGTCGACGACTTCGCCCCGCGCCTGGCCTTCTTCTTCAACGGCCACAACAACGTCTTCCAGGAGGTCGCGAAGTTCCGCGCGGCCCGGCGGATGTGGGCGCACATCATGAAGGAGCGCTTCGGGGCGCAGAACCCGAAGTCGATGATGCTGCGCTTCCACACGCAGACCGGCGGCGTGACGCTCACCGCCCAGCAGCCGCAGAACAACATCATGCGCGTGGCGCTCCAGGGCTTCGCCGCGGTCTGCGGCGGCACGCAGTCGCTGCACACCAACGGCTACGACGAGGCTCTCGCGCTCCCGACGGAGCGCGCCGCGAAGATCGCGCTGCGCACGCAGCAGATCATCGGCTACGAGTCCGGCGCCACCGACACCGTCGACCCGTTCGCGGGCTCGTTCTTCGTCGAGTCGCTCACCGACGAGATCGAGTCGCGGGCGCAGGAGCTCATCGGCAAGATCGACGAGCTCGGCGGCTCGGTCCAGGCGATCTCGTTCATCAAGAGCGAGATCGAAGAGAGCGCCTGGGGCTACCAGGAGCGCTACCGGATCGAGCAGGACGTCGTCGTGGGCGTCAACCGCTTCGTCGAAGACGAGATCGAGATCGAGGACCTGCTGCGGGTCGACCCGGAGACCGAGCGCGAGCAGGTCGAGCGGCTGAAGGCGTACAAGGCCGACCGCGACCAGGAGCTGGCGGCGCGCCGGCTGGAGGATGTCCGCGAGGCCGCCCGCGGCACCGCCAACCTGCTGCCGGTGCTCAAGCGCGCGCTGCGCGACCGCTGTTCGATGGGCGAGGTGTGCGGCGCGATGCGCGACGTCTTCGGGGAGTACCAGCCGAGCGACTGACCCGCGTCCCGAGGGCCAGGGAGGACTCCCGATCCGGGCGGTGAACCCCGGTGCGATGCAGGTGCAACGCACGCTGGTCAAGTCGCCGCCCGAGCTGTGGGCCGAGGTGTCGGACGTCGATGCGCTCACGAGGCACCTCGCGCGGTTCGGCGAGATCTCGATCACGCGGGTCGAGCCCGAGTCCAAGGTCGCCTGGGAGGGCGAGCACGCGAGCGGCACGGTCGAGCTGACCGCCTCGGGCTGGGGAACGAAGGTCACGCTGACCGCCGACGCCCCGCCGCCCGAGCCGGTCGCTGTCGAGTTGACGTCGCATAGCGACGCGAACTCGACATCCACCGCGGAGCCGCGGCGGCGCTGGCTGCGCTTCTGGCGCCGCCCGGCCGCCACGGCGCCCGAGCCCGCGGCCCCTCCGCCCGAGCCCGCGCCGGCGCCGCCCCCGTTCGAGGCCGTGCTGACCCAGGTCCTCGACGACCTCGGCCAGGCGCACCACCGGCCCTTCAGCCGCTAGCGCCGCCTGCGGGCGCGCCGACCCCGCGTTACAGGCGATCAGCGCGCCACATCGCGCTGGCCCAACGCGCGCCAATAGCGCGCGAGCACCTCGAGGTCGATCTGCGACAACCACACGCTGACGAGGATCACCACCCCGTAGAAGATCTTCAGTGCGCCGGCGCCAAGGCTGAAGACCTGCAGCAGCGACGTCAGCACCGTCAGGAGGATCGCGCCGCCGATCGTTCCGAGGTAGTGGCCTCGCCCCCCCAAGATCGACGCTCCACCGACGATCACCGCAGCGATCGTCGCGAACTGGTACTCGTCGCCCATTCCGTTGAACGCCTGCCCGGTAAAGCCGAGCAGCACCAACCCCGCGACTGCCCCGAACACCGCCGACAGCACGTAGGCGCGGATCAGGATCAGTGACACGTTGACGCCCGCGTAACGGCTGGCGCGCTCGTTGGTCCCCACCGCGTACAGCCGTCGGCCGAAGGGCTGGAAGGTCAGCATCAGCGTCATCACCACGCCGCTCACCGCGAGAATCAACAGTGGGGTACGGATGCCGAGGATCTGGCCGAAAGCGAGGCTCTCGATGAGCGGCGGCGCGGTGCTGTCGGCCCCGGACGGCACCTTCAGCGCCACGAAGCCGTTGAGCATCACGTTCATCGCCAGCGTCATGACGATCGGTGGCACCTGCAGGACGGTGATGCCGCAGCCGTTCATGAGCCCGACAAGCACCGCGAAGCCGAGGACGACCGGGATGACCCAGGGCAGGGCGCTGTTGTCACCGTGCGTCAACGACGCGGTCAGGAGGGCGCTGGCCGCGATCATCCACGGAAGGGAGAGGTCAATGCCGCCCGTCAGGATCACCAGCGTCTGCCCGGCCGCGGCCAGGGCCAAGATCGTCGCGGCGAGCAGGATGTTGTCGATGCTCTTGCCGCTGCCGAAGCCGCTGACGGACAGCGATGCGATCGCGAACAGCGCCAGCGCCAGCGCATAGACGAGCGCGAGTTGCGAGTTACGGCGCAGTCGTCCCTGCAGGCGCCTAAGCATGACGTGTCCTCCTGCGCAGGGCGAAGCCCCGCCGCACCACGAGCTGCAGCGTGACGCTGCCGATGAGCAGCAGGCCCGAGAAGATCAGCGACCACTGCGACGGCAGCCCAAGCACGTAGACGATGCTCGTCAGATAGGTCAGTACGAATGCGCCGAGGATCGTCCCGGTCGTCGTCCCGCGGCCGCCGAACAAGCTGGTGCCGCCGATCACCGCGGCGGCGACCGACAACAGGATGTAGCTGTCGCCGACGACCGGGTCACCGGAGAGGCTCTGCGCGCTCAGCACGATTCCGGCAAAGGCCGCGAGCCAGCTCGACAGGCCATAGGTGACGACGATCGTGCGCCGCGTCGGGATCCCGCGCTGGCGCGCGTTGTCGGCGCTCGAGCCGACGGCCTTGATCTGCAGGCCGGTGCGCGTGCGCAGCAGCCACGACGCGATGATCGCGACGAGCAGCAGTAGCCAGATCGAGTTGTGCACGCCGGCGATCGCACCGGACGCCAGCCAACCCAGCGACGGGCTCACCTCGCCGCCCGAGGCCTCGAGGAAGTAGAAGGCGATGCCGCCCCATACGAACCATGCGGCGAGCGTGACGATGAAGGGCTGCAGGCGCGCATAGGCGATCAGGGCCCCATTGATGGCGCCGGGCGCCCAGCCGATCAGCAGGAGAGCGATCGTCCAACCCCAGGCCGCGCCCGAGCTGGCCATGTGCGACGCCGCGAACGCGTTGACGCAGGAGATGACGCCGCCGATCGACAGGTCGATACCTCCCGTGAGCAGGACGAAGGTCTGCCCGATCGCGACCAGGACCAGGATCAGCGTGACGTCGACGTTGCCGGTGATCTGATCCAAGGTCAGGCTGTCGGGGGCCAGGACGGCCAGCCACACGACCAGCGCCGCGAACACGACATAGGGCACGACGGCGACGACGAAGTCGTCGGGATGGATGATGCGCGGCCTGGGCAGCCGCGCGAGGACGCTGCGCACGTCAATCCTCCCCGGGCTCCAAGAGGCTGGCATCGGGCTCCGCGGCAATGGTCGGCTCGAGCGCGAACGCCGCCCGCACGATGTTGGCCTCACTGAGTGACGCGCCCTCGAGCACCGCGGCGACCTGGCCGCGGCTGAGGACCATCACGCGGTCGCACATGTGCACGAGCTCCTGGTGGTCGGATGAGTACAAGAGGATGGCGTGGCCGGAGTCGGCGAGCTCGCGCGCGAGGCTGAAGATCTGCGCCTTGGTCCCGACGTCGATCCCGCGCGTGACGTCGTGGAACAGCAGCACCTTGGCGCCCAGCGTGAGAGACTTGGCCAACACGACCTTCTGCTGATTGCCGCCGGACAGCGTGTGGACCGCCACGTCGGGGCTGGCCGTCTTGATCTGCAGGCGCTCCATCGCCGTCGTCACCAGATCCTCCTCGGCGCGCGCGTTGATCAGCGTGAAGCGGGTCAGGCGCGAGATGACGGGCAGGACGAGGTTCTCCTTCACCGACTTCGAGCCGAGCAGGCCCTCGTGGCGGCGATCCTCGGGGATCAGCGCGATTCCCGCGCGCATCGCGTCGCGCGGTGAGCGCAGCCGGGTCTCGCGGCCGTGTACCGCCACGCTGCCGCGGTACCGCTCGAGCCCGAACAGCGCCGATAGCAATG
>JANJUA010000063.1 GCA_024710825.1 Solirubrobacteraceae bacterium | reverse complement strand
TCGCCCTGGCTGGCCGGTGAGGAGGGCCTCGCCCCGAAGCCGGTCCCCGAGGACGAGCGCGTCGAGATCGAGGTCCCGCTGCGCCACGATCGCGAGTCGGACCCGCTCGCGCTCCTCGCCAGGCCCTGACGCGACGGGCGGTTCGCGCGCGCGGCGCGCTGCCACCGCGCCGCCCTTCGGCCGCCGCAAGGGCGCTCGACGCGTCCCGGGCTCGACGACCTTGCCCGGTCAGAGCCGCGCGAGGGCGAGGGCGCCGACGCCCGCGAGCGCCGGCAGGTACGCGCGCTCCTCGGCGGTGAACGGCCGCTCCCGGGCGAAGGCCACGCCGAGCACGCCGAGGGCGCGCTCGCCGGCGGTCACGGGCAGCAGGGCGATCGAGCCCGCCTCGGCAAGCGCGTGCAGCAGCGGCGCGCAGCCCGCGCGAATCTCGGCGCGGGTCTCGAGGAAGGCGGGTCGGCCGGTGCGCAGCGCCTCGGCCGGGGCTGACGCCGTCCGCGCGTCGAACGCCGCGACGTGCTGGGCGGCGCCGTTCGCGGCGACGCTTCGCAGCGTGCCGTCCTCGCCCGCGAGCAGCCAGGCGCCGAGCGCGTCCGGACGACCGACGGCGAGGTGGACCCGCGCGACCACGGCGTCCGTCGTGGCGGTCGGCGCGCCGTCGTCCGCCGTCGTGCCGACCGCGAGCGCCGAGCAGACCTGCGCCAGCTCGGAGAGGCGCGCGCGGTGCCAGGCGGTCAGGCGCGTCGCCGCCAGCAACCGCAGCTCGGCGATGGCGCTCGCGGCGAGGTCGGCGAGCAGCGCCACGTCCTGCTCGCTCCATTCGCGCGGCCGCTCGTCGACCGCGCACAGCGTCCCGACCGGCTCGCCGTCCGCGCCGCGCAGGGGCACGCCGACGTAGGCCACCACGCCGAGCTCCTCGACCACCGGGTTGCCGGCGTGCCGCGGGTCCGCGCGGGCGTCCGGGAGCACGAAGGCGTCCTCGGCGCCGAGCGTGAACGGGCAGAAGCCCTGCGTCAGCGGCGCCTCGCTCACCGACGACCACCGTCCCCGATCGGGCCCGCCGCAGCCGACGAACCGCTGGCGGTCGCCGCCGATCAGGTTGACGAGCGCCACCGGCACGTCGAGCACGCGGCAGGCGGTGCCGGCGATGCGGTCCAGCGCCCGCGCCGAGGACTCCGCGGTCGCGTCCAGCTCGGCGAGCGCCCGCAGTCGGCTGGGCCGGTGCACCACGTCGGACACGGCCGGGTCGAGGCTTGGCTGCGTTCCCGCGTCAGCCACCAATGGCAGGGTAGCGAGCGAAGCTGGCGCCGACGCGGTCGCCGGCCCTGGACAGAACGCCCTCCGTCCGGGATGCTGCCGTGTTCCGCGCTCGGGGGGCGCCGCAGCGAGCCCTCGGCAAGGATCCCATCACCACCAGGAGCTCGACCATGCCGAACATCGGCCCCATGGAGATCGCGATCGTCCTGATCGTCGCTCTCATCATCCTCGGCCCCAAGCGGCTGCCGTCCGCGGGACGCTCGCTCGGCGAGGGCCTGCGCGGGTTCAAGGACTCGCTCACCGCCGCCAAGCCCGACTTCGACGACGCGCCGGCGGAGAAGCCCGCGGAGGTGCAGCGCGCCGAGGCCTGACGACGTGACGGGGGTCGGCCGTCGACGACGACCCGCCGACCCCTCGGATCACGTCGCGGTCCGCTCGCATCGCCGCTCCGGGTCCGAGCCCGGTCAGCGTCGCCGGAAGGTGCCCAGGCCCTCGGCGTCCAGGTTCTCGACGCGGACGCTCCGCGCCCGCTGCGCGCCCCGCGGCACGGTGAACCGCACCGAGGCGATGCCGGTCGCGTTCTCGCCGGCGGGCACGTAGGAGAACGTGTCGCCGCTCCAGTGGGTGAGCGGGAAGCGTCCCTTCGGCCCGAGGCGCATCGTCAGGCGGCCGCCCCGGGCGGTGATCCGGGCGGGACCGTAGTAGCGGTTGGCGTAGGTGCCGGCGTAGGCGGACGCGGCGCGTGCCCGGCGGGCGCCGCGAGGGCGCTCCTTGTCCGCCAGCTCGCCGTGGCTCTCCAGCATGGGCGCGAGCCGGGCGTGGTAGGCCTCGTACCAGTCGCGCTCCACGGTGCCGGTCTCGACGAGGTCGAGGAAGGTGGAGGAGACCGCCTCGGCGACCCCGATCGGCTGGGCGTTGGTCAGCACGACGATCCCGAGATCCTCCGACGGCAGCAGCGCGAAGTTCGTGCCGGCACCCAGCGCGAAGGCCCCGGAGTGGCTGAGGCGCACGCGCCCGGTGGCGTCCGTGCCGGTCCCGATGCCCAGCCCGTAGAACGACGAGCGAGCGGGGAGCGAGATCGGCGGACCGCTCAGCGCGTGCGGGGTGACCAGCTCGAGGATGCCCTTCGCCGAGACGACCCGCTTGCCGTCGAGCGTCCCGCCCGCCAGCACCACGCGCATCCAGCGTGCCATGTCGGCGACGCTCGAGCTGACGCCGCCCGCCGGCGACTGGGCATCGGGGTCGCGGCGATGGCGCGCCTCCCAGGCGCGCTCGCCGGTCTGGACGTGGAGGTCGGCGCGGTTGGTGGCGGCGCGGTACCCGGCGTAGGTCGAGCTCGACGCGGTCATCCCCAGCGGTCGGTAGAGCTCGCGCTCCATGAGCCGCTCCCAGCTCGTGCCCTGCGCGCGGGCGACGGCGACGGCGCCGGCGGTGAGGCCGAAGTTCGTGTACGCGTACTCGGTGCGGATCGGCGTCACGGGCAGGTAGCGCAGGCGCCGCAGCACCTCCGCCCGTCCGTAGCCGAGGTCCTCGAGCAGGTCGCCGGCGTGGTCCGGCAGGCCGCTGCGGTGCGAGTAGAGGTCGGCGATCGTCACCTCACGCGTCGACGTCGGGCTCGACAGACGGAAGCCGGGCAGCCAGCGCCGCACCGGGTCGGTCCACGACACGCGCTTGCCGTCCATGGCGCGGGCGATCGCCGTCGCCCCGAGCGGCTTCGACAGGGAGGCGATCTGGAAGACGGTGTCGGCGTCCACCGGGCGGTCGGCGCCGGCGTGGCCGGTGCCGAAGCCCTTCGCGTAGACGACCTCGTCGTCGTGGACGACGGCGATCGCCATGCCGGGGATGCCGGTCCGCGCCATGAGCTCCTGAGCGATGCCGTCGAGCCGGCCGACCGCGGCGTCGACCCGGCCGTCGGCGATCGTCACGGCGGAGACCTCGGGCGGCGGCGGCAGCGGCGGGTCCTGGGCGAACGCGGCGGAGGCGGCGCCCGCGAGCGCGCCGCCGGCGAGCAGCGCGGCGAGGGCGGCACGGCGAGCTGCGGTGGATGAGGGAGGCACGCGCGCACCCTATGCGCGCGGAGGGCCGCGCGAAAGGGACCTGGGTCCCGTCCGGACCGTCAGGCGGCGATCTGCGACGGGCTCTCGACCGCCGCGATCCGCAGGTGCCGCGTGCGGCCCCGCGGCAGCTCGATGACGAGCTCCTCGCCGACGGCGCGGCCCAGGATGGCCTGACCGACCGGCGAGACGGCCGAGACGGTTCCGACCTGGACCCCGTCGTGCCACGCGACGACGTCGTACGTGGTCGCCTTGCCCGTGGTGACGTCCTCGAGCGTCACCGTGGAGCCGATGCCGACGATGTTCTCGCCCGCCGGAGCGTGCTCGACGATCGTGGCCTGCCGCAGCACCGTCTCCAGCGCGGCTATGCGGGCGTCCGCGACGAGCTGCTCCTCGCCGATCGCCAGGTGCGCGTCACCGTCGGTCGACGAGACCGCGAGGGAGTCGCGGCGCCGCGCCGCGAACTCGCCCTCGCGCAGGGCGCGCAGCCGCGCCACCTCGGCGGCGATCAGCTGAGCCCCGCCGGACGTCAGGACGAGCCCGCCGGATGCGGTGGTGGAGATCCGCGTGGGGGCGGCGTCGTCGGCTCGGTGACGGTCGGTCATATATGCATGCTGGCGCACATCCGCGCGCGCGGACATGGGGCCTGATGCCCATTTCCCTCTCAGGGCTCGACCAGGCCTCGCCGGATCGCGTAGCGGGTGAGCTCGACGCGGTTGCGCATGCCCAGCTTCTCCAGGATGTTCGCCCGGTGCCGGTCGACGGTCTTCTTGGCGATGAAGAGCATCGTGCCGATCTCCTCGCTCGTGTGCCCCTCGGCGATGAGCTTGAGGATCTCGACCTCGCGAGGGGTGAGCGGGTCGCTGGGCGCCGCCTCGCCGCTGCGCGCCCTGTCCAGGTAGTCGCGGATGAGCGCCGCGGCGGCGGACGGGTACAGGAACGGCTCGCCTCGCATCGTGGCCCGGCAGGCCTCGACGAACTCGGCGTTGGCGGCCGACTTGAGCACGTAGCCGGAGGCGCCCGCCTTGAGCGCCTCGAAGAAGTACTGCTCGTTGTCGTGCATCGACAGGATGAGGATGCGCAGCTCGGGCCGACGCTGCGACAGCTCACGTGCCGCCTGGAGCCCGGTCAGGCGCGGCATCGAGACGTCGAGGACCGCCAGGTCGACGTCCTCCGACATGCCCAGCTCGACGGCCTCCGCGCCGTCGGAGGCCTCGTAGACGACCTCGAGATCGGGCTGGGCGTCGAGGACCAGGCGCAGCCCGCCGCGCACGACCGCATGGTCGTCGGCCAGCAGGATGCGGGTCTTGAGCGGGACGGTCATCGGTTGTCCTCCAGCGGCACGCTCAGCCGCACCTCGGTTCCGCCGCCCTTGCTCGGGCCGACGGTGAGCTGTCCTCCGGCGAGCATCGCGCGCTCGCGCATGCCGACGATCCCGGTGCCATGCGCGCCGGGGGCGATGCCCCGGCCGTCGTCGCGCACCGTGAGGATCGCCGAGTCGCCGACCGCGACGAGCGCCACCTCGGCCTCCTGAGCGTCGGAGTGTCGGATGACGTTCGTGAGGCTCTCTTGGGCGACCCGGTAGACCACGACCTCGGTCGCATGCATCATGCGCGGCAGCGAGGCGGGGATGCGCGTGCGCACCCTGACGCCGCTGGACGCGTCGACGCGGCGGGCGAGCGAGATGATCGCGTTGCCGAGCCCCAGGTCCTCCAGGGCGTCGGGGCGCAGCTCGCGGGCGATGCGGCGGACGTCGTCGAGGCTCGCGCGCAGCGCGCCGGCGACCCGCAGCAGAGCCTGTGCCCGCTCGTCCGGGCCGGCGTCGGCGGCCCGCTCGGCGTCGATCGCGGTGGCCGTCAGCGTCTGCCCGATGTCGTCGTGGAGCTCTCGCGCGATGCGCGACCGCTCCGCCTCCTGCGCCTCGATGACGCGCCGGCTGCTCTGGTGGCGCTCGTCCTCCAGGCGATCAAGCATCGAGTTGAACGCGCGCGTCATCGTCGCGACCTCGGCGTGCCTGGTCCCGCGCTCCTCGAGCCGGCGTCCGGGCGTGAGCGGGTCGATCTCGCTCATCAGCGCGGTGAGGCTGCGAAGCGGGGCCAGAACCTCGCGGAGCAGGACGATGCTGATCGCGAGCATCGCGACGAACCCGGCGATGACGATCGCGGCCTCCGCGGCCGCGATCCTGGGGGTGATCCGGATCGGGGTGACGATCAGCAGCAGCGCCGAGGCGCCGAGAACCGTCAGGTTGACGAGGAAGACCCACCAGAAGATCGACAGCGCGGCAGGGCGGCGCCGCGGGTCGCGGGCGTCGTCGAAGGCAGGGGTGGGGGAGCTGCGGGTCGTCACGTCGGAAAGAGGCTGGGCGCGCCGCGGATCGCGGC
>JANJUA010000061.1 GCA_024710825.1 Solirubrobacteraceae bacterium | reverse complement strand
GCCGGCCGGGCGCTGTTCACCCAGGGCGTGCTCGTCGACATCACGGCCCAGCGCCACGCGGAGGAGAGCGTGCGCGAGGAGCGCGACCGCGCCCAGCGCTACCTCGACCTCGCGGGCATGGTGGTCCTGGTCCTCGACGCCGACGGCCGCGTCGCCCTGCTCAACCGCGCCGGGCACGCCATGCTCGGCCATGACGACGGCGCCCTGACCGGGCGCGACTGGTTCGCCTGCTGCGTGCCGGAGGCCCATCGCGACGAGCAGCGCGCGAGCTTCCAGCGGCTGGTCGCGGCGTCCGCCGTGCAGAGCGAGCCGTACGCGACCGCCGAGACCCCGGTGCTCGACGCCGACGGACAGGAGCGCGTGGTCCGCTGGAACCACGCCGTCCTGCGCGACGACGACGGCACCCCGAGCGCCACGCTGAGCTCCGGCGTCGACGTGACGGAGGCGCGGCGCGCCGAGCGCCAGATCGCCTACCTGGCCTACCACGACCCGCTCACCGGCCTGCCCAACCGCGCGCTCCTGCGCGAGCACCTGGAGCTCTCGCTGGCCCGCGCCCGGCGCAAGGGCGAGGCGGTCGCGCTGCTGTACCTCGACCTCGACGACTTCAAGCTGGTCAACGACTCGCTCGGCCACGGGGCCGGCGACGAGCTGCTCATCGACGTCGCCCTCGGTCTGCGCGAGCGCACGCGCGCGACCGACCTCCTCGCGCGCCAGGGCGGCGACGAGTTCCTCGTGCTGCTGTCCGACCTCGACGCGGAGGGCGCGGAGGAGGCGGCGCGCGCCGCCGCCGCGTCGGTGCTGGGCGCGCTGGCGGACCCGTTCCGGATCGGCGGCGCCGAGTTCCACATCGGCGCCTCGGTCGGCGTGTCGCTGTTCCCGCGCGACGCCGAGGACCCGGAGGCGCTGCTCAAGCACGCCGACGCGGCGATGTACGAGGCGAAGGCGGCCGGCCGCAGCGAGGTCGTCGTCTACGCGGGCGACCCGCGCCGGCCGATCGAGCGGCTGTCGCTGTCGACCCGTCTGCGGCGGGCGATCGCCGGCGACGAGCTCGTGCTGCACTGGCAGCCGATCGTGGCGCTCGACGGCGGGGCGGTCACCGCGGTCGAGGCGCTCGTCCGCTGGCAGCATCCCGACCGCGGGCTGCTGCTGCCCACGGAGTTCGTGCCGTTCGCCGAGGAGACCGGGCTCATCGACCGGCTGGGCGCGTGGGTGGCCGAGGCGGTCAACGCGCAGCGGCTCGCGTGGCGGGCGGCCGGCGTCGCCCTGCCCGTGCACCTGAACGTCTCGCCGCGGCAGATGAGCCGCCCCGGCTTCGCCGCCGACCTGGTCGCGCGCCTCGGCGCCGACGGGCTCGACCTCGCCGACGTGACGATCGAGATCACCGAGTCGCTGGCGCTGGCCGACGACGGCGGCGCGGCGCCGCTGATGCACGACCTCCACGAGGCGGGCCTGCGGCTGGCGATCGACGACTTCGGCGCCGGCTGGTCCTCGCTCGGGCGCCTGCGCGACCTGCCGGTGCACGTCGTCAAGATCGACCGCTCGTTCCTGGCCGGCGTTCCGGGCTGCGGCGACTCCGCCGCGATCGTCTCCGCGATGCTCGGCCTCGTCGAGGCGCTCGGCATGGACGCGGTCGCCGAGGGCGTCGAGCACGAGGCGCAGCGGCGCTACCTGGCCGGGCTCGGCTGCCCGGCCGCCCAGGGCTACCTGCTCGGGCGCCCCATGCCGGCGGGCGAGCTCGACGGCCGCCTCGTGACGACGCTGGCCGGCGCCTGAGCGCACGCCGGCGTGGCACTAGACTCGCCTGCCGATGCTCGACCCCGCCGAGATCTCGTTCGACGACCGCGGCCTGGCCGCCTGCGTGATCCAGGATTGGCGGACCGGCGAGGTGCTCACGCTCGCGTGGACCAACGCGGAGGCGGTGCGGCGCACGAACGAGACCGGCGAGCTGCACCTGTGGAGCCGCTCGCGCGACGAGCTCTGGCACAAGGGCGCCACCTCCGGCAACACCCAGGCGGTCCGCGCGCTGCGCCTCGACTGTGACGGCGACGCGGTGCTCGCGCTCGTCGAGCCGGCCGGGCCGGCCTGCCACACGGGCGAGCGCACCTGCTTTCACCGCGGCGAAGTCGACGTGGCCGCCCCGTTCGAGGCGCTGCCCGCGCTCGAGCGCACGATCGCCGCCCGCGCAGCCGAGCGGCCCGAGGGCTCCTACGTGGTCAAGCTGCTCGGCGACGGCGCGCTGCGCGGGGCGAAGGTCGAGGAGGAGGCCGAGGAGGTGGCCCGCGCCGCGCGCGAGGAGACCGACGAGCGCGTCGACTCGGAGGCCGCCGACCTGCTCTTCCACCTCACGGTCCTGCTCGCCGGCCGCGGTCGCTCGCTCGCCGGCGCCCAGGAGGTGCTGCATGACCGTCGGCGCTGACCGAGCCGTCGTCACGCCGCTCACCCACACGTTCATCGCCGACTGCGAGACGCCGGTGTCGGCGTTCTTGAAGCTGCGCGGCGACGGGCCGGCGTTCCTGCTGGAGTCGGCCGAGCAGGGCCAGCGGGTCGGGCGCTGGTCGTTCATCGGCTTCCGGCCCAGCAAGGTGCTGCGCTGGTCGCTCGGCGACCCGGGCGACCCGTATGCGCTGGCGGCCGAGGAGGTCGGGCGCACGCGGGTCGCGCCGCACCCGGACCTGCCGCCGTTCGCCGGCGGCGCGGTGGGCTTCTTCGGCTACGACCTCGTCCGGACGGTGGAGCCGCTGGGACCGCCGAACCCCGACCCGCTCGGGCTGCCCGACATGGCGCTGATGCTCACGGACGTGCTCGTCGCGTTCGACCACCTCAAGCACACGATCACCGTCGTGGCGATGGGCGGCGACCGCGGCGTGATCGAGGAGGTCCGCCAGCGGCTGGCCGGCCCGGTCCCGGCGCCGGTGGGCGCGTCCGCGCGGCCCGCCCCCGAGTGGCGGGCGAACATGCCGCGCGAGCGGTTCGAGGCCAACGTGGCGCGAATCGTGGAGTACGTCCACGCGGGCGACGCCTTCCAGGTCGTGCCGTCGCAGCGCTGGAGCGCGCCCGTGGAGAAGGACGCCTTCTCGATCTACCGCGGCCTGCGGGCGGTCAACCCGTCGCCGTACATGTACTTCCTCGACTTCGGCGACTTCCAGGTGGCGGGCGCGTCGCCGGAGCCGCGGCTCACCGTGACCGGCCGCCGGATCTCCACGCGGCCGATCGCCGGCACCCGGCCGCGCGGCGGGGACCTCGCCGAGGACGAGCGGATCGCGGCCGAGCTGCTCGCCGACGAGAAGGAGCGCGCCGAGCACGTGATGCTCGTCGACCTCGGCCGCAACGACCTCGGCCGCGTGTGCGACTACGGCACCGTGCGGGTCGACGAGTTCATGGCCGTCGAGACCTACTCCCACGTGATGCACATCGTCTCCAGCGTGTCGGGGGAGCTGCGCGAGGAGCTCAGCGCGATGGACGCGCTGCGCTCCGTCCTGCCGGCCGGCACGCTGTCGGGCGCCCCCAAGGTGCGCGCCATGCAGATCATCGACGAGCTCGAGCCGGTCAAGCGCGGCGGCTACGGCGGCGCGATCGGCTACCTCAGCTACACCGGCGACCTCGACACCTGCATCCACATCCGCACCGTGGTCGTCAAGGACGGGACGGCGCACATCCAGGCCGGCGGCGGCACCGTCGCCGACGCCAAGCCCGACTACGAGTTCCGCGAGTCCGAGGCGAAGTCCAGGGCGGTCAAGCAGGCGATCGAGCTGGCCTTCGCGCAGGAGGACTGGGCATGACGAAGGTGCTCGTGATCGACAACTACGACTCCTTCACCTACAACCTCGTGCAGTACCTCGGTGAGCTCGGCGCCGAGATCGAGGTCGTGCGCAACGACCGCGCCGCGGTCGATGATCTGCTGGAGCGCCGGCCCGACCGGGTGGTCGTCTCGCCCGGCCCGTGCACGCCCGACGAGGCGGGGATCTCGCTCGAGGTGGTGCGGCGCTTCCCCGAGGCGGGCATCCCGACGCTCGGCGTCTGCCTCGGCCACCAGGCGCTCGGCCAGGCGTTCGGGGCGAAGGTGGTCCGCGGCGAGCCGGTCCACGGCAAGACGACGACGATCGAGCACGACGGCCGGACGATCTTCACGGGCGTCTCGCGGCCCTTGACGGTCGGGCGCTACCACTCGCTCGTCGTCGACCCCGACACGCTGCCCGACGAGCTCGAGGTCTCGGCCACCGGGGGCGGCGTGCTCATGGGGATGCGCCACAAGACGCTGCCCGCCGAGGGCGTGCAGTTCCATCCCGAGTCGGTGCTCACGGACGAGGGCAAGCGGATGCTGGACAACTTCCTGTGCGCGACGACCGGCTGACGCGCGCGATCGACGCGCTGGCCTCGCGCCGAGACCTGTCGGTCGACGAGACCGCCGACGTCCTCGCCACGATCATGGCCGGCGAGGCCACCGAGTCGCAGATCGCCGGCTTCCTGATCGCCCTGCGCACGAAGGGGGAGACCGAGGAGGAGCTCGCGGGGCTGGCGCGCACGATGCGCTCGTTCGCCACGCCGGTGGCCACGCGCCGCGACGACATCGTCGACACCTGCGGCACCGGAGGCGGCCGGCGCACGTTCAACGTCTCGACGACCGCCGCGCTGATCGCGGCGGGCGCCGGCTGCGCGGTGGCCAAGCACGGCAACCGCTCGGCGACGTCGCTGTCGGGCTCCGCCGACGTGCTCGAGGCGCTCGGCGCGCGGATCGACCTCGATCCCGTCGCGGTGGGCCGCTGCATCGACGAGGTCGGCTTCGGGTTCCTGTTCGCGCCGTCGCACCACCAGGCGACGCGCTACGTCATCCCCGTCCGCCGCGATCTGGCGGTGCGCACCGTGTT
Source organism: Solirubrobacteraceae bacterium (assembly GCA_024710825.1). Classification (GTDB taxonomy): domain Bacteria; phylum Actinomycetota; class Thermoleophilia; order Solirubrobacterales; family Solirubrobacteraceae; genus Capillimicrobium. The sequence goes on along the minus strand of JANJUA010000061.1, from coordinate 5,599 downwards.
CAACCTGCTCGGTCCGCTGACGAACCCCGCGGGCGCGCGGCGCCAGGTGGTCGGCGTGCCGGAGCTCGACCATCTCGACCGGATGGCGGGCGCGCTGAGCATCCTGGGAGTCGAGCGGGCCTTGCTAGTGTCCAGCGAGGATGGCCTCGACGAGATGAGCACGTCCGGTGTCACGCACGTCGTGGAGGTGGAGGGCCTCGAGCGGAGGGCGTACACGCTGACGCCGGCCGACGTCGGGCTGCCCGCCGGGACCTTCGAGGACGTGGCCGGCGGAGCGCCTGAGGCCAACGCGGCCACGGCGCGGGCGGTGCTCGCCGGAGAGACCGGCCCGCGCCGCGACATCGCGGTCCTCAACGCGGGCGCGGCCATCTACGTCGCCGGGCGCGCGGAGTCCATCGTCGCTGGGGTCCGAGCCGCCCAGGAGGCGGTCGACTCGGGCGCCGCGCGGGAGACGCTGGCCCGCTTCGTCGACCTCACGCACGAGCTGGCCCCCAAGCGATGAGCGTCCTGAACCGCATCGTCGACACCACGCGCCAGGACGTCGAGCGGCGCCGGCGCGACGTGCCGCTGTCCGAGCTGGAGGCGCAGCTCGCGACGCCGCGCGAGGACCGCCCGTTCTCCGAGGCGCTCACGGGCCCCGGGGTCTCGGTCATCGCCGAGCACAAGCGCCGCTCGCCGTCGGCGGGGGAGATCCGCGCCGGGTCGACCGTCCAGGAGATCGTCTGCGCCTACGAGCGCGGCGGGGCGGCCGCGCTGTCCGTGCTGACCGAGGAACAGCACTTCGGCGGGTCGCTCGACGACCTGCGGGAGGCCCGCCGGGTCTCGAGCCTGCCGATCCTGCGCAAGGACTTCATCGTCGACCCGTACCAGGTCTACGAGACCGCCGCGGCCGGCGCCGACGCGCTGCTGCTGATCGTCGCGGCGCTCGAGTTCGACGACCTCGCCCGCCTCTACGCCGAGGCCCGGGCGATCGACCTCGACGTGCTCGTCGAGGTCCACGACGAGGAGGAGCTCGACCGCGCGCTGGAGGTCGACGCCGACGTCATCGGCATCAACAACCGCGATCTCACGGACTTCACGGTCGACCTGAACCGGACGTTCGACCTGCTCACGGACGTGCCCGCGGGCAAGATCGTCGTCTCCGAGTCGGGCCTGTGGTCCAGCGAGCAGCTCGCGGAGCTCGAGCGGGTCGGCATCGACGCCGTGCTCGTGGGCGAGCTGCTCATGCGCGCCGACGATCCCGAGGTCGCGCTGCGCGAGCTCTGCGGCGGCGCGGACCCCGCCGACGAGGTGCTGTAGGGGCCGGGCGGGCGCTCGAGGTTGCGATACTGGGGCGCGTGGCCCCGAACGTCAAGATCTGCGGCATCACCTCCGTCGCCGACGCCGAGCTCGCCGCCGAGCACGGCGCGTGGGCGATCGGCGTCATCTTCCATCGCCCCTCGCCGCGCTCCTGCGCGCCGGCGGAGGCCGAGCGGATCGCCGCCGCGGTGCGCCGCCGCACGCTCGTCGCCGGGGTGTTCCTCAACCACCCGCTCGACGCGATCGCGCGGCTGCACGACCGCGTCGGCTTCGACCTCGTCCAGCTCCACGGCGACGAGGGGCCGGCGTTCGCGGCGGAGGTCGCCCGCCGCACGGGCGCCAAGGTCATCAAGGCGGCGCGGGTCCGCGACGCGGGCGACGTGCGCGCGCTCGACGGGTTCCGCAGCGCCGACTTCCACCTCGTCGACGGCGAGGCCAGCGGCCGCACGGTGGACCCGGCGCTGCTGCGCGCGCGGCGGGCGGACGTGCCGCTGATCCTCGCGGGCGGGCTGACGGCCGAGAACGTCACAGAGGGGATCGACGTCGCCGCCCCGTTCGCCGTCGACGTCGCCGGCGGGACCGAGGGCGACGAGCCCGGTCGCAAGGACCCCGAGCGCCTGGCGGCGTTCTTCGCCGCGGTACGCGGCGCCGAGGTCACCGCCGGATGAGCGCCGTCGAGCACCGCTTCGGGTCCTACGGCGGCCGGTACGTCCCCGAGACGCTGATGCCCGCGCTCGCCGAGCTCGAGGCCGCCTGGCTGGCCGCGCGCGGAGATGGCGCCTACCACGCCGAGCTCGACGCGCTGCTGCGCGACTACTGCGGCCGGCCGACGCCGATCTACGAGGCGCATCGGCTGTCCGAGCGCGTCGGGCGGACGGTCCTGCTCAAGCGCGAGGATCTCATGCACACGGGGTCCCACAAGCTCAACAACGCGCTGGGACAGACGCTCCTGGCCCGCCGCATGGGCAAGCGGCGGATCATCGCCGAGACGGGCGCGGGGTCGCATGGCGTCGCCACGGCCACCGCCTGCGCGCTGCTCGGCATCGAGTGCGTCGTCTTCATGGGCACCGAGGACATGCGCCGCCAGCGCCAGAACGTGCTGCGGATGCGGCTGCTCGGCGCCCACGTCGAGCCGGTCGACGCGGGCGCCCGGACGCTGAAGGAGGCGACCTCGGAGGCGATCCGCGACTGGGTCACGAACGTCGAGACGACCTACTACGTGATCGGCTCGGTCGTCGGGCCGGCGCCGTATCCCGCGATGGTGCGCGACCTCCAGCGGCGGATCGGCGACGAGGCGCGCGCCGAGGTGCTCGAGCGCCACGGGCGGCTGCCCGGCCGGGTGGTGGCCTGCGTCGGCGGCGGCTCCAACGCGCTGGGCGCGTTCGCCGCGTTCCTCGACGACGACGGCGTCGAGCTGGTCGGCGTCGAGGCGGGCGGCGACGGCCTCACCACCGGCCGGCACGGCGCCCCGCTGACCGTGGGCGGCCCGGCGGGAGTGCTGCACGGTGCGATGTCGGCGATCATGCAGACCGAGGACGGCCAGATCCTCGAGGCGCACTCGATCTCGGCGGGCCTCGACTACCCGGGCGCGGGACCGCAGCACGCCCACCTGCGCGACACGGGCCGCGCACGCTACGACGCGGTCACCGACGAGCAGGCGCTCCAGGCGTTCCGAACGCTGTCCGAGCTCGAGGGCATCATCCCGGCGCTGGAGTCCGCGCACGCGGTCGCGTGGGTGCTCGCGCAGAGCGACGGCGAGCTCGACCTCGTCTGCCTCTCCGGCCGCGGCGACAAGGACCTCGCCGAGGCGCTCGACCGGCTGGGGATCGAGTAAGTGGCCCATCTCCCGACCATCCACGGTGGCCGCCCGTGACCGGTGTCGAGCACATCGCCGCGGCGTTCGCGGGCGCCGACAAGCGCGCCGCGCTCATGCCGTACCTCATGGGCGGCTTTCCGGACCCGGCGACCTCGCGCGCGATCGGCGACGCGTGCATCGACGCGGGCGCCGACCTGCTCGAGCTCGGGATCCCGTTCTCGGACCCGCTGGCCGACGGGCCCGTGATCGCCGCGGCCGGCACCGCCGCGCTGCGGGCGGGGACGACCACCGACGACGTCCTCGCCGTGGCGGAGGCGCTCGCCCCGCGTGCCCCCGTCGTGCTCATGACGTACGTGAACATCGTGCTGGCGCGTGGCGTCGACCGCTTCGTGCGCCAGGCCGCCGACGCGGGCGCCGCCGGGCTCATCGTGCCCGACGTGCCGATGGAGGAGGCCGGCCCGCTGCTGGAGGCGTGCGACGCCGCCGGGCTCGCGCTGGTGCCGCTCGTCGCGCCCACCACCCCCGACGAGCGCCTGCGCGAGATAGGGGCGCGCGCCCGCGGCTTCCTCTACACCGTCTCGGTCACCGGGATCACCGGCGAGCGCGTCGGCGTCGACTACGCGACGATCGTCGGCCGGGCGTCGGCGGCCACGGAGGTGCCCGTCGCGCTCGGCTTCGGCATCTCGAACGCCGAGCAGGCCGCGCGCGCCGCCGACGCCGGGGCGGACGGCGTCATCGTCGGCTCGCGCCTGGTCCGGGAGGCGGCGGAGTCCGACGACCCGGCGGCCGCCGTCGGGCGGGTCGTGGGTGAGCTGGCCGACGGGCTCGTCGGATAGGATGGCGACCGCATGTTCCTGACCCTTGCAATCACCGCCGGCCTCTGCCTCTGGCTCGTCCTCTGGTCCATCGGGGCCAAGTCCTTCGACGCGTTCATGCTGACCGTGCTCATCGCGATCGTGGCGGCCACGGTGAAGATCATCCTCCCGTCGTCGGGCCCGCGCGACCCGTCGTAGCGCCGGCTCCCGCCGTGCGTCTCCGGGTCCTGTCCTGCGCGCTCGTGCTCGCGGCGCTGGTCGCCGGCTGCGGCGGCTCGACGCCCGAGGAGACCGAGACGCCCGACGACGCGCTGACGATCTACTCGTCGCTGCCGCTCCAGGGGCCGGGCGCCGAGCGCTCGCGTGACATCGTCGACGGCGAGAAGCTCGCGCTCGCCGCCTCCGGCGGCAGGATCGGCCCGCTGACGATCAGCTACCGCTCGCTCGACGACGCCGGGCCCGAGGGCGGCTGGAAGCCCGACGAGACGGTGGACGCGGCCCGCGCCGCCGCCGCCGACGTGACGACGATCGCCTACCTCGGGGACTTCGAGGCGGGCGCCACGGCGCTCTCGCTGCCCACGACGAACGCCGCGGGAGTGCTCCAGGTCAGTCCCGGGACGAGCTACGACGGCTTCACCGGCGGACGCGGCGCGGGGACGGGCGAGCCCGAGAAGTACGAGCCGTCCGGGGCGCGCACCTACGCGCGCATCCCGCCGCCGGACGCCGCCCAGGCGGCGGCGATGGCCGCCGTGCTGGACGAGCACGGCTGCCGGCGCGCGGCGGTGCTGACCGCGGAGAGCGCGTTCGAGGTCAGCCTGGGCGAGCTCGTCGCCGACGTGCTCGCGCGCCGCGGGGTGAGGGTGGCGCACACGGAGCAGGTCCGCGCCGACCCGGAGCTGGAGGCGCACGCGGACGCGGCCCAGGCGGTCGTCGACGCGGGCGCGCGGTGCGTGGCGTTCGCCGGGACGATCGTGGACGAGCCGGCCAGCCTGCTGGAGGCCCTGCGCGCCGCCGACCCGGCTCTGCGCTTCGTGCTGCCGATGGGCCTGGCCGACGCGGAGCTGGCCCGGGCGCTCGCACCGGTCGCGGAGGCGACGACGATCGTCGGGCCGCCTCCGCCGTCGACGGGCTTCGCGGAGCGCTTCGCCGAGGAGTTCGGACGCCAGCCGGGTCCGTGGGCGCAGTACGGGCACACGGCCATGCGCCGCGTCCTGGAGGCGATCGAGGCGGCGGGCGAGAACGGCAACGACCGCACGGCGGTCACCGAGAGCTATCTCGCGCTGCCCCGTCCCGCCGAGGATCTCGCCCTCTGGCAGCCGGGCCCGGACGGCCTGCGGCTGGAGCGTCGCCTGCCCGCCACATAGCACATATCCGTCGATGGTGTCGGTTCGTCGTTGCTCCCCGGCCTCCGGTGAGCGTAGGATGCCGCCGCACATCGGCTTCACTCACACTCTGGAGGGAAATTGTGAGTCTTCATCGACTGGCGCTTGCCGTCTGCATCGGTGCGCTCGCTCTCGGCCTGGCCGCGTGCGGGGACGACGACGAGGGCGGCCCCGCGGGCACCGGCACGAGCGGCGGCGGTGGTGGCGGCGAGACCGTCAACATCTACTCCTCGCTCCCGCTGCAGGGCGCTTCGAAGGACCAGACCGCGGCGATGGTCAACGGCATC
>JANJUA010000391.1 GCA_024710825.1 Solirubrobacteraceae bacterium | reverse complement strand
ATCGCCGGCCCGAGGCCGGTCGAGGCCTTCGCCACCCGCTCGGGGTCGGCGAAGTGCGTCGTCGCCACGACGAGCGCCCGCGCCCGCGGCGCCTGGTCCTCGCTCTAGAAGATGCACGACCCGACGAAGACCGCCTCCGCGCCGAGCTGCATGACCAGCGACGCGTCCGCCGGCGTGGCGATCCCGCCTGCGCAGAACAGCGGCACGGGAAGCCTGCCCTCCTTCGCGACGGAGCGGACGAGATCGAGCGGCGCCTGCAGGCTCTTCGCCGCCCCGAACAGCTCCATCTCGTCCAGCGTGCCGAGCCGGCGGATCTCGCCGCGGATCGCCCGCAGGTGGCGGACCGCCTCGACGATGTCGCCGGTGCCCGCCTCCCCCTTGGAGCGGATCATCGCCGCGCCCTCGCCGATGCGCCGCAGCGCCTCGCCGAGGTTCGTCGCGCCGCACACGAACGGGATCGTGAACGCCCACTTGTCGATGTGGTAGGCCTCGTCGGCCGGGGTCAGGACCTCCGACTCGTCGATGTAGTCGACCTCCAGCGCGGCCAGGATCTGGGCCTCGGCGAAGTGGCCGATGCGGGCCTTCGCCATCACCGGGATGCTCACGGCCTCCTGGATGCCCTGGATCATCTCTGGGGCGCTCATCCGCGCCACCCCTCCGTCCCGGCGGATGTCGGCGGGAACGCGCTCGAGGGCCATGACGGCGGACGCGCCCGCGTCCTCGGCGATCTTGGCCTGCTCGGCGTCGACGACGTCCATGATGACGCCGCCCTTGAGCATCTCGGCCAGACCGGCCTTGACGCGGAACGTCGATTCGTCTCGCATAGCTGGCATCCACTATAGGACGCCGGCTACTTCAGGCGAAAGGCCTTGATCCGATCGGCGTACTGCGCGGCGTCGCGGCTGTAGACCCCGTAGGCCAGTGCCTGGATCATCGACAGCAGCGCGGTGTGGGAGCGGACGAAGGCCGGCGAGTTCGAGGAGTAGTAGAGCCGGATCTGCGCGAGCTTGGCGACCTCCGACAGGGTGGCGTCGGTCATCGCGACGGTGCGGGCCTTGCGATGGCGGGCGAGCTTCATCGCGCGGACGACGAGCGGGTGCGGGCGGCCGGCCGAGAGGCCGATCACGAGCGTCTCGTCGTCGATGCGCGCCAGGCGGCCCAGCGCCTCCTGCGACGGGCTCGCGACGATCTCGGCGCGCAGGTCCAGCAGCGCCAGGAGGTGGCGCAGGTAGGAGGCGAAGAAGGCCATCTGGTCGGTGCCCGCGACGAGCACCCGCGGCGACGAGGCGATCAGGTCGATCGCCGTCTCGACGTCGGAGCGCGACGTCTTGCGGGCCGTCTCCTCCACGTTGACGTGGTCGGCCGCCAGAGCGGTCTCGAACTCGTTCTGGTCGAGCGAGAACAGCGGCGCGGCGATCGCGTCGCCCGGCGCGGAGGGGGCGGCGTGCGCCCGGCGGTACTCCTCGCGCGCGGCGCCCTGGAGCTCCGGGAAGCCCTCGAAGCCGAGCGCCTGGGAGAACCGCACGACGGTCGAGCTGGAGGTGTTCGCCCGGCGCGCCAGCTCCTCGGCGGTCTGGAACGCGGCCTCGTCCAGGTGGTCGACGATGTACTGCGCGACGTCCTTCTGGGAGCGCGAGAAATCGTCGAAGCGGGCCTGGATGTAGGCGGACAGGGTCTGGTGTGTCGAGCCCTCGTAGGGGAGCTGGCTCTCGGGGGTCGTAGCCGCACGCTTCATCGCGAGGGGGGGTTTCGCCGTCACCCCCCCGCGCTCCTTCCGCAGCGCCCCGGAAAGGGGAACGCCCGACCTGGGCCGGGCGTTCCGTGGGCAGGCATTTCGGTGTTCCGCCTTGCTGCCTGCCGCCGAGGAGCGGTTCGTCCTCTGTCGCCGAATGACCGGCTCCTCGCTGGTGTGCCCTCCGGCTACCCCGTCGGGGTCCCGTCAAACACCCACCGCCCGGTTCATCACCGGGCCGTCCGGGCGGCGCTCGCTACTTGTGCAGCATCACGGTGACCGCCACGACGACCGCGGCGATGCAGGCCACCGCGCACACCGAGGCGACGGCGCCCCACGCCAGCGCCAGCCCCGCCCGGCCCTCGCGGCGCTGCTGGCTGGCGCGCGCGGCCCCCGCGATGGTGACCGAGAACACGAGCGTCAGGCCGATGCCCGCGATCAGGCTCACCCAGACGACCTCCACGAGGGCGCCGCCGTCGACGATCAGCGCCATCACGTCGGCTCCGGGGCCGGGGGCGTCTGGCGGATGCGCGACAGCCCGAGGGCGATGAGCCCGGCGAACAGCAGCGCGCCGATGAGCAGCGGCCCGACGAGCCCGGCGCCGAACACGCTGCTGACGGCGTAGACCACCGCGCCCGTGCTGCCGGCCGCGGGGATCGTGAGGACCCAGGCGACGGCGATGTTGCCGGCCACGCCCCAGCGCACCGCCGAGAGCCGCTTCGCGGCGCCCGAGCCCATGACGGCGCCCGAGATGACGTGCGTGGTCGAGAGCGGGAAGCCGGCGTGCGTGGCGGCGAGGATCACGGCGGCGCCGGAGCTCTGGGCGGTGAAGCCCTGCGCGGCGTCCATCTTGATGATCCGGCTGCCCATCGTGCGGATGATCCGCCAGCCGCCGCAGTAGGTGCCGAGCGCGATCGCGGCGGCCGCGGAGACCACGACCCAGAACGGCACCTCGGGGTTGTCGGCGCCGAGCGTTCCGTGGGCGACGAGCGCGAGCGTGATGATGCCCATCGTCTTCTGGGCGTCGTTCGTGCCGTGCGCGAGCGCGAGCAGGCTGCCGGAGATGATCTGCCCGGTGCGGAAGCCGCGCGTGACGGGCCCGGGCCGCTGCCGGCCCACGACCCGGTAGGCGACGATGATGGCGATCCCGGCCACGGCGAACGCGAGGACGGGCGCGACGAGCGCCGGGACGAAGACCTTGCCGAGCAGGCCCTCGCCGAGGACCGCGCTCGGCCCCGAGGCGGCGAGCACGGCGCCGACCACGCCGCCGATCAGCGCGTGCGACGAAGACGACGGCAGCCCCGCGTACCAGGTCACGAGGTTCCAGACGATCGCGCCGACGAGGCCGGCGAAGATCACCTGGAGCGTCACGGCGTCCGCGTCGACGATGCCGCTGGCGACCGTCGCCGCGACCTCGAGCGACAGGAACGCGCCGACGAAGTTCAGGATGGCCGCTATCGCCACCGCCGCCCGCGGACGCAGGGCGCGCGTGGAGATCGAGGTGGCCACGACGTTGGCGGTGTCGTGGAACCCGTTGGTGAAGTCGAACGCCAGCGCCGTCGCGACGACGAGCACGAGGAGGACGTCGGAGTCCATCAGATGCGCTTCAGGCGTTCTTGATGACGATGCCCGACAGGATGTTCGCGACGCCCTCGGTCGCGTCGATCGCGTCCTCGAGCCGCTCGTAGATGTCCTTCCAGCGGATGACCATCATCGGGTCGATGCCGTTGTCGAACAGCGACGCCATGGCCTCGCGGACCATGCGGTCGCCGTCGTTCTCGAGCCGGTGGATCTCCGTGGTGTAGGGCGCGATGTCGCCGAAGTCCCGCAGCAGCGGCATCGCCTCGGCGATCTGGCGCGAGGACTGCAGCAGGATGTGCGCCATCCGCTGCGCCTGCTCCATGGGCGCCTCGATCTTGTAGAGGCCCATGTAGTCCGACGCCTCCTCCATCAGGTCCACGATGTCGTCGAGCCCGGTCGCCAGCTCGAGGATGTCCTCGCGCTCGATCGGCGTCACGAACGTCTGGTTGAGGCGGTTGACGAGATCGTGCGTTATGCGGTCGCCGTCCTGCTCGCAGACCAGGATGGCCCGCGCCAGCTCGGGGCGCTCGGGCCACGAGGAGAAGAGCTGGTCGAGCAGGTCGGCGGCGGTGACGATGTTGGCGGCGGCCGCCTCGAACAGGTTGAAGTAGGTGGCGTCGCGGCCCATGAGGGCAGAGGTGAAGCGGGACACGTCGCGGGACAGTACTCCGGTGCGTGTGAACGAGATGTGACGGAGCTGTTAACGGCCCGTCGTTTCGCCTCCGGGTCCCCGACCTTCACGCCGCACCGCTGACATCTTGGCCCCGGATGTCGAAGCCGCGCGTCATCGGACGCTCCGGCCGCGTAGGGTCCCCGACCGATGCCGCTCCTCGCTGGTCGCCGCCTGCTCGTCACCGGGGTCCTGACGGACAACTCGATCGCCTATGCCGTCGCCGCCGGCGCCCAACGGGAGGGCGCCGAGATCGTGCTCACCGGGTTCGGCCGCGGCATGCGCATCACCGAGCGGATAGCCAGGCGGCTGCCGCAGGAGGCCGACGTCCTCGAGCTCGACGTCAACGAGCCCGACCACCTCGCGGCCGTCGCCGCGGACCTGGACGCCCGCTGGGGCGCCCTGGACGGCCTACTGCACGCGATCGCATTCGCCCCGGGCGACGCGCTCGGCGGCGGCTTCCTCGACACGCCGGCCGAGTCGGCGCACATCGCCTTCGGCACGTCGGCCTTCTCCTACAAGGCGCTGGCCGCGGCGCTGCTGCCGCTGCTGCGGCGCGGCGATCAGCCGTCGGTCGTCGGCCTCGACTTCGACGCTGCGGTCGCCTGGCCGATCTACGACTGGATGGGCGTCGCCAAGGCCGGCCTGGAGGCGGTCAACCGCTACCTGGCGCGCGACCTCGGACCGCACGGCATCCGCTCCAACCTCGTCTCGGCGGGGCCGCTGAAGACCGTTGCCGCCAACTCCATCCCGGGCTTCGACCAGCTCTCGGACGGCTGGAACGACATCGCGCCGCTCCACTGGGACACCTCGGACCCGGAGCCGGTCGCGGAGACCGTCATGTGGCTGCTGTCGAACCGCGCGCGGGGCATCAGCGGCGAGATCGTCCACGTGGACGGCGGCTACCACGCGATGGGCGCCCCGCGCCGGCGGCCCTGACCGCCTGGGGCGACCGAGAGCGAACCCGGGCGACGGGCCCCGCTAGCCCTCCGGCGCGGGCGGGAAGAGGTAGACGGCGCGGTACCAGAGCTCGGCGAGCGTCCGCACCGACTCGGTCACGGAGTGCTGCCCCTTGATGACCTCGGTCGTGATGTGGCGCTCGACCATCGCCGACAGCGCCCGCGCGCAGATGCCCGCGTCGATGTCGCTCGGCGCGTGACCGCGCATCTGGTCGGCGCGGATCCGGTGCTCGGCGGCGCGCACGAGGCGGCGGACGTAGGGCTCCCACTCCACCGGGAGCTGGTTCTCGGCGCCCGACAGGCGCCCGGCGAGCAGCAGCACGTGCCCGTTGCGGTTCACGACGCCCACCACGCGCGCCAGGGCGATGCGCAGCTCGCGCCGCGGGTCGCCCGAGCCCTCCAGGTAGGGCGCCCCGGCCACGAGCATCTCCGCGAACGACTGCTGCACCAGCCGGTCGAGGACCGCGCGCTTGTTGGCGAAGTAGAAGTAGACGTTCGTGCGCGAGACGTAGGCCCGCTGCGCGAGCCCGTTCATCGTCATCCGGTCGTAGCCGTCCTCGGCGATCACCGCGCGGGCCGCGTCCAGGATCGCGGCCTCGGTCTCGTTGCGGGGTTGGAGCCGCTGGACGGCCGTGGCGCTCAAGGAGCGAAGGCTCCCAGCGCCTGCGCGATGCGAGCTCGCGAGTCGCGCGGCTCGATGACCTCGTCGACGTAGCCGTCGTCCGCGCTGACGTTCACGTCGAGCTGCTCGATCTCGTAGGCGGTCTCGAGGTCCAGGCGGTCGGCGCCGGCGGCCAGCTCGCGCCGGCCGACGACCTCCACGGCCTGCTTGGCCCCCATCACGCCCATGCGCGCCCGCGACCAGGCGAACGTCTGGTCCGCCCCCAGGTCCCGGGAGTTCATGACGATGTGGGCGCCCCCGAAGGCCTGGCGCAGCGTGACGGTCACCCGGGGAACGGTAGCCCTCGCGAAGGCGCGAAGGAAGGCCGCCCCGTAGCGGATGACCCCGGCGCGCTCCTGGCCGGTGCCCGGCAGGAAGCCCGGCGTGTCCACCAGGACCACCAGCGGCAGACCCATCCGGTCGCACCACTCGACGAACCAGGCGCCCTTCTCGGCCGCCGCCACGTCGAGCGTCCCGCCGAGGTGACGCGGCTGGTTGGCGAGCACGCCGACCGGCATTCCCTCGATGCGGCCCAGGCCGGTGACGAGGTTGCGCGCCCAGCGCGGAGCGAGCTCCAGCAGGTCGCCGCCGTCGAGGATCCGCAGGGCCACGTCGCGCACGTCGTAGACCTGGCGCGGCGAGGGCGGCAGCATCCGGCCGGGGTCCTCGCCCAGCGATGGCCGCGGCTCCGCGACCGGCGGACGCTCCCCGAGCCGCTGCGGCAGGAACGAGAGCACCTCGCGCGTCAGCGCGAGCGCGTCGTCGCCGTCGCGGCCCGCGAGGTGGATCACGCCGTTGCTCGACTGCACCTTCACGCCGCCGAGGTCCTTGGCGCTGACCTGCTCGCGCGTGATCTCCTCCACGACCCGCGGGCCGGTGAGGAACAGCCTGACGTCGTCGCCCGCGGAGATCGTCAGGTCGCCGACCGCCGCCCCGTACGCGGCGCCGCCGGCGCACGCGCCCGCGACGACCGAGAGGACCGGGACGCGCGCGGTCGCCTCGGCGCGGAAGATCGCCGCGTAGGCGGTGAGCGCGCCGACGCCCTGCTGCACGCGGGCGCCGCCGGACTCCGGGAAGCACACGACGGGCGCGCCCGCCCGCTCGGCGAGCGCGAACACGCGCGTGATCGTCTCCCCGCCGGCGGTGCCCAGCGAGCCGCCACGGAAGCTGCCGTCCTGCGCCCACAGGAAGACGGGCCGGCCGTCGACGCGGCCGGAGCCGGCGACGACGCCGTCGCCGACGGCGGTGCGCAGCAGGTGCAGCGTGTCGGGGTCCACGAGGGACTCCAGCCGGCCTACCGGGCTGTTGGTGGTCAGGACCTCAGCGGCGCTCATCTGGTTCTAGGCTCCCGTCAGCACGAGGGTCGCGTTCTGCCCGCCGAACCCGAAGGAGTTCGATAGCACAGCGTTCAGCCCGGGCGCCTCGCGTGGCCCGTCGGGCACGTAGTCGAGGTCGCACTCGGGGTCGGGCTCCTCCAGGTTCAACGTCGGCGGGAGAAGCCCTCGATCGATCGCGCAGAGAGAGATCACCGCCTCGACGGCGCCTGCCGCGCCGAGGAGGTGGCCGATCGCGGACTTCGTCGAGCTCACCGGCGGAGCACCGCCGTTGCCGCCGAAGACGTCCTTGATCGCCTGCGTCTCGATCTTGTCGTTGAAGGGGGTCGAGGTGCCGTGGGCGTTGACGTAGCCCACGTCGCCGGGCTGCGCGCCGGCGTCGCGCAGCGCGAGGGTCATCGCCTTGATCGCCCCGCGCCCGTCCTCGTGGGGCATGGTGATGTGGAAGGCGTCGTTGGAGGCGCCGTAGCCGGCGACCCTGCCGTACACCTTCGCGCCGCGCGCCTTGGCGTGCTCCGCGCTCTCGAGCACCAGGATGGCCGCGCCCTCGCCCATGACGAAGCCGTCGCGCTGGGCGTCGAACGGGCGCGAGATGCCGACGCGCGACGTCGCCCCCATCCGCTTGAACGCCGCCAGGCAGACGCCCGTCAGCGCGGCCTCGGTGCCTCCGGCGACGACGAGGTCCGCCTCGCCGCGCTCGATCATCCGCTTGGCCTCGCCGATGGCGTGGTTGCCCGTGGCGCAGGCCGAGGCGATTGACCAGCCGGGGCCCTGGAGCCCGTGGCGCATCGCGATCAGCCCGGCGGCCGCGTTCGGCATCATCATCGGCACGAACATCGGGGAGACGGCCCGCTCGCCCTCCTGCAGGAAGGCCAGCGTGTTGCGCTCCATCGTGTCCAGGCCGCCGACGCCGGTTCCCACGACGACGCCGCCGCGCTCGGGATCGAGGCCCTCGGGGGCCGCCTCCCTCCACGCCTGCTCGGCGGCGGCGACGGCGAGCTGACCGAAGCGGTCCGCGCGGCGCGCCTCCTTCGGCGTCATCGCGACCTCGGGGTCGAAGTCCGAGCAGGGGCCGACGCCGTCGACCAGGCCGCTGCGGCGGTCGAGGAGGGCGTCGAAGAACGGATCGGCGCCTTCGCCCAGCGAGGTGACGACCCCGCGTCCGGTGATGACGACGTCCGTCACGCCTTCTGCGCCTCCGCGAGCCGGATCGTCAGGGCGACGGCGTCGCCGACGCCCTTGATCGGCTTGAGCTCGTCGTCGTGGATCTGGATGCCGTACTCGTCCTCGAGCGCCTTGACGAGCTCGACGAGGTCGAGCGAGTCGACGTCGAGCTCGGCCCACTGCGTCCCCAGCTCGGCGGTCTCGGCGCCGGGCACCTTGATCGCGACGAGCTCCTCGCGGACACGCGCGAGCACCTGGTCTTCGGTCGGGATGGTCTTCTCGGTCATTCGATCTCCTTGGTCTCGGTTCTCAGGCGCTCATCGCGCCGTCTACGGTGAGGGTGGTGCCGTTGACGTAGCCGGCTCGCTCGGAGGCGAGGAACGCGATCGCGTGCGCGACCTCCTCGGGAGTGCCGACCCGACCCGCGGGGATCGAGGAGGTGAGCTCGGCGGGCAGGTCGGTGGTCATGTCGGTGGCGATGAAGCCGGGCGTGACCGCGTTGCACGTGACGCCCTTGCGGGCCATCTCGCGGGCGATCGTCTTCGTGAAGCCGACGAGCCCGGCCTTCGACGCGGCGTAGTTCGCCTGCCCCGGGTTTCCGACGCGGGCGCCGACGACGGAGCTGACGTTGACGACGCGGCCGAAGCGGCGGCGCATCATCGGAGCCAGGACCCGGCGCGTGCAGTGGAACGCGCCCGTGAGGTTCGTGTCGAGGACCTGCGTCCAGTCGTCGTCGCTCATGCGCAGCGCGAGGCCGTCGCGGGTGATGCCGGCGTTGTTGACGAGAGCGAGGATCGGCCCGTGCTCCTCCTCCACGCGCGTGAACGCGACGTCGACGGATGCCGTGTCGCGCACGTCGCAATCGGCGCTGCTGAGGCCGACGACGGTCCACCCGTCGGCGCGCAGCTCCTCGACGATCGCGACGCCTATGCCGCGCTTGCCCCCGGTCACCACCGCGACCCCGTCCTCAGGCGCAGACATGCACGCGCTCCTTCCAGCGCACCACGCCCGCGGTCCAGACGTAGCCGGCGCCGAACGCGGCGAACGCGATCGTCGCGCCCGGCCGCAGCCGGCCCTCCGCCTCGGCGCGGTGCAGCGCCAGCGGGATGGTGGCCGACGAGGTGTTGGCGCAGCGGTCGACGTCGATCATCACCTGCTCGTCCGTGAGGCCGAGCTGGGCGGACGCCGACTCGATGATCCGAGCGTTCGCCTGGTGGGCGACGAACAGGTCGACGTCGGCGACGGTCAGGCCGGCGCTCGCCAGCGCGGCGTTGGTCGACTCGATCATGCGCGCCACGGCGTGGCGGTAGACGGTCTGGCCGTCCATCCGCAGGACGCGGTCGCCCTGGTCGGCGTAGAGCGTGTGGGCCTGCGTCGGGTCGCTGCCGTGGACGAAGGTCGAGATGCCGAGCTCGAGGTCCCCGCCGGAGACGACGACCGCCCCGGCGCCGTCTCCGAACAGCACGGCGGTGCCGCGGTCGTCGTGGTCGGTCAGCCGCGAGATCGCCTCCGCGCCGCAGACGAGCACGACGCGGGCGCGGCCGCTCTCCACCAGCGCGGCCGCCTCGTCGAGAGCGGTCAGGAAGCCGGCGCAGGCGGCGTTCAGGTCCATCGCCGCGGTGGTCGGCGAGCAGCCCAGCAGGCCGGCCACCGCGGGGGCGAGCCCGGGCGTGATCTGGTCCGGCGTGATCGTGGAGACGATGACCCGGTCGACCTCGTCCGGGGTGCGGCCGGCGTCGGCCAGCGCCTCGGCGCAGGCGTCGGCGGCCAGGCGCGCGAGCGGCGCGCCGTCGGCCAGCCAGCGGCGGGTGCGGATGCCGGTGCGACGGACGATCCACTCGTCGGTGGTGTCGAGGCGGTCGGCGAGGTCGTCGTTGGTCACGACGCGCTCGGGCAGGGCGGCGCCGAGGCCGAAGACGCCGGCGCGCAGGGTGCGCCGGGGGCGCTGGCGTGCGGCCGGCTGCCTCCGCGTCGCGGGAGGCGGGACGGTGACGGCCATCAGGCGGGGACCTCGCGGAGGATGCGCTTGACCAGGCCGCTCAGGACGCGTCCGGGGCCCAGCTCGGCGAAGTCGTCGGCGCCCATGGCCCGCAGCGCCAGGACGATCTCGCGGAAGCGGACGGGGCTGAGCAGGTTCTCGACGAGCTCGGCGCGGACGTCGGCGAACGGCGCCGCGGTGCCGTTGGAGATGACCGGGAAGCGCGGAGCGCGGACCTCGATCTCCTCGAGCGCCGCGGCGAGCTCCTCGGCGGCCGGGGCCATGAGCGGCGAGTGGAAGGCGCCGGAGACGTCGAGCCGACGGGTGCGCAGCGGGCCGGCGTCGACCGCCTCGACGGCGGCGAGCGCCCCGGAGAGCACGATCTGACCGGGTGCGTTGTCGTTGGCGACCGTCAGACCGTGCTCGCGGGCGGTGGCCAGGACGGCGTCGTCGTCCTCGCCGAGCACCGCGACCATCGAGCCGGCGCTCGCCTCCCCCGCCCGCGCCATCGCGTCGCCGCGGAGCGCGACGAGCCGCACGGCGGCGTCGAAGTCGAGCGCCCCGGCGGCGACGAGCGCGGCGTACTCGCCGAGCGAGTGGCCGGCGGCGGCGACGGGCGCGGCGATGCCGCTGCGCTCCCAGGCGACCACCGAGCACAGGAAGAGCGCGGGCTGCTGGTAGCGGGTGCCCTCGTGGAGGCGGGCGAAGGGATCGAACCCGAGCAGCTCGAGGCCGCGGGCCATGAGCGGGTCGTCCCGCAGGCCCTCGTCCATGCCGTCTGCGTGGGACCCCTGGCCGGGGAAGAGGATGGCGACGCTGGTCATGTGTCGGAGGCATCCAACACCGGCGGATGGGCCAGGGGACACGCATTCGACGCTCGGGCGCAGAGTGTCAGTCGGCCGGTGGAGGCGCCGTCGGCCCCCCGAGCCGCTCGGAGAGCACCACCACCTCGCGCCGCAGCGCCGCCAGCTCGTGGTGCAGATCCGAGAGCGTCGCCTGCTCGGCGACGCCGTCTCCGTCCTCGTCGCCGTCGCTGCCGGTGAGGAAGCGCTGCGACGCGGCGCCGACCACCAGCGCGGCGGTCCCGATGCCGGTGACCATCACGAGCACCGCGAGCGCCCGGCCGGCCTCCGTGTGGGGCACGATGTCGCCGTAGCCGACCGTCGTCACCGTGACGATGGCCCACCAGATCCCCTCCTCGACGGAGAGGTCCTGCGCGCTGTGCTCCACCGCGGCGAAGAGCACCCCACCGCCGACGACGACCAGCGCGAGCATCGCTCCGGCGTAGCGCAGGCCGCGGAACGAGAACAGCGACTGCGCGTGATGGGCCACCCCCAGCAGCGCC
>JANJUA010000003.1 GCA_024710825.1 Solirubrobacteraceae bacterium | reverse complement strand
GCGACCAGGCGAGGTCGACGGTGGCCGGCGCCCACGTCGCCCGTCCCCAGTCGATGAGCAGGGAGCCGCCCCGCAGGCGCGCGACGTTGTCGGCGCGCAGATCGCCGTGGACGAGCGTCGACGGCGCCGCCAGCCGCAGGCGCTCGGCGAGCGGGCGCGGGTCGGCGAGCGCCGAGACCACCGCATCGGCGACGTCGGGTGGGGCCGCCTCCACGAAGCCCTCCCAGCCGACCTCGAGCTGCTTCGGGACGAGATCGCAGCCGCCGCGCTCGGCCTCCGCGGTGGCGGGCGAGTGCAGGGTCAGCAGGCGCTCGAGCGAGCAGGCGACCTCCACCGGAGTCCCGTCGAGAAACATGCGGTGCAGGCGGGCCGCGGCGGTGAGCATGGCGCGCGCGCCGCTGCGCGTGATGATCGAGTCGGTGGGGATCAGCACGCTGCTCACGTCGCGCATGAGCACCCACCAGCCGCGCCGGTCGCGCTCGACGGCGACGACGGTGGTGGGAAGCGCCGGGTGGGGCAGCAGCGCCTCGCGGCCGGGGTCGTCCGTCGCCCGTGCGATCCAGTCGTCGTCGCGCTCCACGCGCTTGGCGATGAGCACCCCGCCGTCGTCGGCGACGATGCGGTCCAGCGTCGCGCCCGAGTCGCCGTGGGTCTCCAGCGGCTCGCGGCGGCCGCCCGGGGCCACGCGCTCCACCAGCTTCTCGGGGACCCCGGTCTGCGTGGCCGCCGCGGCCGGGCGGGGACGAGCCGAGTACGCCCACAGCGCCGAGATCCGCGCATCGTCGTCGACGCGGACGTACAGCCGGCGCCGGCTCAGCCCGCCGCGCTCGTCGAAGCGCTCGAGCGTCACCGTCGAGCCCTGCGACCAGTCCTCTTGACGCCAGTCGACGAGCGTGCCCTCGCCCGCCCACCAGCGCCGGAGCTCGGCCAGCACCGCCTCGGCGCCGAGGAGCCGGGTCCGCGGCAGCTCGGTGAGGTTGGCGTCGAGCGTGACGTCCGGCGCCAGCGCGGCGGCGATCTCGTGGGCGCCGCTCATCGCCGCCGCCTTCAGCTGCGCGAGCGGGGCGCCGTGCGTGCGCCTCAGCGCCACGGCTCGACCACCGCCTTGAGGGTCTCGCCCCGGCGCGTGAGCTCCAGGCCGCGGCCGGTCTCGGCCAGCGGGAGGCGGTGGGTCACGAGCGGGCGCGGGTCGACGCGCCCGGCGCGCAGCAGCGCGACCGCCGCGCGGATGTCCGCCGGACCGGCGCCCCAGCTCGCGTGGACCGCCAGCTCGCGCGTGAACAGGTCGTGGACGTCGAGCGGCAGCGGCGTCCCCGGATCGGGCACCGCGTAGACGCACAGGGTGCCTCCGGGGGCGAGCGCGGCGGCGGCGTCGGCGATCGCCCGCGGGCCGGGCGCGCAGACGAGCGCGGCGTCGACCAGCTCGTCTCCGTGGCGCTCGGCGCCCAGCGCGAGCGCTCGCTCCAGGCGCCCGGCCCGGGGCTCGCGGACCCAGACGGCCTCGACGGCGCGGGCATGGGCGGCCGCGATCGCCAGCAGCCCGGCGCTGCCCGCGCCCACGACGAGCAGGCTCTCGCCGCCCTGCAGCGCGAGGCGGTCGAGCGCGCGCAGCACGCAGCCCAGCGGCTCCGCGAAGCTCGCCGCCAGTGGGTCGAGCCCGTCGAGCGGCAGCAGCTCGCCGACCAGCTCGCCGGGGACGCGGATCCGCTCGGCGAACCCGCCCGGGTCGACGTTCGACGTCCGGAAGCCCCGGCACAGCGTCTCGTGGCCGCGGCGGCAGCGCCGGCACTCGCCGCACGGGACGTGGTGCGCGACGACGACGCGCTCCCCGACCTTCCGGTGCCGCACGTCCGCGCCGACCGCGAGCACCTCGCCGACGATCTCGTGGCCGATCACGCGCGGCAGCTTGCGGGCGACGTAGGCCTCGTTGACGTCCGAGGCGCACACGCCGCAGGCGAGGACCGCGCAGACGACCTCGTCGTCTCCGGCCACAGGCTCGGCCCGCTCCTCGAGGCGGACCTCTCGCGGCGTGAGCGACAGGGCCGCCCTCATCGCGTCGCGGCCCGGGGAGCGAGCGACAGCAGCCGGGCGATCTCCGCCCGTCCCGGCGGCACGGCGACGCCCGCCTCGGTGACGAGCGCCGTGACGAGCGACGCGGGCGTGACGTCGAACGCCGGGTTGCGAACGGGCGTGCCGGGGGGCGCCGCCGCGCCCGCGACCTCGTCGCCCGCGCGCTCCTCGATCTCGATGCCGGCGCCGTCGGGCGTCGCGGGGTCGATCGTCGAGAGGGGGCCGGCGACGACGAACGGGATCCCGGCGGCCCGGGCGGCGAGCGCGTGGGCGTAGGTGCCGACCTTGTTGGCGACGTCGCCGTTGGCGGCCACGCGGTCGCAGCCGACGACCACCGCGTCGACCTCGCCGCGCGCGATCAGCCCCGCGGCGGCGGCGTCGACGCACAGCGCGTGGGGGATCTCGTGGCGGCGCAGCTCCCAGCAGGTCAGGCGGGCGCCCTGGAGCAGCGGGCGGGTCTCGCAGGCGAGCACCTCGACCTCGCCGCGACGGGCGAGCGCGAGGACGACCGACAGGGCGGTGCCGCCCTCGCCCGCGCACGCGAGCGCCCCCGCGTTGCAGTGGGTGAGGATGCGGCGGGCGTCCGGCAGCGCGTCTGCGCCGTGCTCGCCGATGGCGGCCGCGGCCGCGTCCTGCTCGTCGTGGATCGCCTCGGCCGCGGCGACGGCGGCGTCCGGACCGTCGCGCTCGGCCGCCGCCTGGACGCGGTCGACGGCCCAGGCGAGGTTGACCGCCGTGGGACGCGCGCCGCGGAGGCGGTCGCAGGCCGCCGCGAACGCCTCGCCGGTGCCGCGCGCGGCCTCCAGCGCCACGGCGTAGCCGGCGACGATCCCGATCACGGGCGCCCCGCGCACGGTCAGCGCGCGGACCGCGGCCGCGGCCGTGTCGGCGCCCTGGAGCTCGACCCAGAGCTCGTGGTGGGGCAGCTGCGTCTGATCCAGGACCGCCAGCCGCCCGGGGCGCCAGCGCACCGGCTCGATCGGCATCCCGCGCATACGAGCTCAAGGATATGCGCAAGAGACTCTGCCTGCTGCCGGTTCGCGCCGTGGTCCGTCGAGGGCGCGGCCGGCGTCAGGTAGCGTGCACCGGCGACATGCTCAGGGCTCTCTTCGCGGCGGCGGCGCTCGCGCTCCCCATCGCCGCACATCCCGCCGCGGCGGCCGAGCCGATCCTTCCGCTCGCCGAGGTCCAGGCGGGAATGCGGTGCACCGGGCACACGGTCGTGCGCGGCGCCGACATCACCGCGTTCGACGTCGAGATCGTCGACGTCGTCCCCGGCGACCGCGTCGACGAGCAGCCGCTGCTGCTCGTTCGCGTCTCCGGGCCGGTGGTCGAGGAGACGGGCATCGCCGAGGGCTTCTCCGGGGCGCCGGTCGTCTGCGACGGTCACATCGCCGGCGCGATCGCCTACGGGACCGGCGACTACGGCAACCAGCTCGGCTTCGCGACGCCCAGCGAGGCCATGCTCGGCAGGCCCGCCGTGCTGCCGGGGAAGGTGCGCGGCGCGCCCGAGCTGCGCCGCCGCGCGCGGCCCCTGCGCGCGCCGCTGTCGGTCAGCGGCCTGAGCCCGGCCGTCGCCGACCTGTTCACCCGCGCGGCCGCCAAGGCCGGGCTGACGCTCACAGCCGTCCCGGCCGCCCCCGTCGGAGAGCGCTTCCCCGCCCAGGATCCGCGTCCGGGCGCGTCGCTCGCCGTGGGCCTGTCCAGCGGCGACGTCGCCGTCGGCGCCGTGGGCACCACCACGTACGTCGACGGCACGTCGGTATGGGGCTTCGGCCACCAGCTCGACGGCGTGGGCCGGCGCTCGCTCCTGCTGCAGGACGCCTGGGTCTACGCGGTCGTCGACAACCCGCTCGGCGTGGACGGCGCGATCTCGCACAAGATCGCCGCGCCGGGGCACGTCCTCGGCACGATCACCAACGACACGCGCGCGGGCGTGGCGGGCGTGCTCGGCGAGGTCGCCCCCCAGATCCCCCTGCGCATCACCACGCGCGACGTCGACACCGGCCTGCGGCGCTCCGTCACCGCGCAGGTCGCCGACGAGACCGCCGTCGGGCTGCCGAGCGGCGTCTCACCCGTCACGCTGGTCGCTCCGATGGCGCTCGCCCAGGCCGCCCACGCGGCGCTCGACGGCTCGCCGGCGCACCAGAGCGCTCGGATGTGCGTGCGCATCGGCCTGCGAGAGCTTGCTCGCCCCGCGCGCTTCTGCAACCGCTACGTCGGGGCCTACGGCGCCGACGCCGAGGGCGGCGCGGGCGGCCCGTTCGTCACCGACCTCGCGGACGCGCTGCTCGCGCTCGACGACTTCGGCTTCGGCACGCCGCACGTCACCTCGGTCGACGTCGCGTTGGACGTCGAGCGCGGCATGCGCCTGGCCCTGCTGCGCTCGGTCCGCGGGCCGGACGTCCTGCGACGCGGCACCACCGCGAAGCTGCGGCTCGAGCTGCAGCACTACCGGGGGAGCCGCTTCACGCGGACGGTCGGGCTCCGCGTCCCGCGCGACGCGCG
>JANJUA010000385.1 GCA_024710825.1 Solirubrobacteraceae bacterium | reverse complement strand
CGCCGCCTCGTCGTCGCCGGCCGCCAGGGCCAGCTCGCCGGCGACCATCCCCGCGCGGCCGCGTAGGTACGGGGTGCCGAGGGCGCGCGCGACCGCGTCGAGCTCGCGCTCCGCGGCCGCCGCCGCGTCGAGGTCCCCGCTGGCCGCGGTGGCGCGGACGAGCAGCTCGAGCGCGGGGAGGCGCTCGAGGAGCGTCCCGGCGTCCGTGGCCCGCAGGACGCGCTCGGCGGCCTCGCGCGCCGCCCTGAGCTCGCCCGCGTGAAGCTCGAGCACCCCGAGTCCGACGATCGCGGACGGATGCGGCAGCGCCCGCTCGTAGAGCGCTCGCGCCTCGTCCTCGCGACCTTGGCGGGCGCGGAGCGCCGCGAGGCGGACGAGGCCGCGCGCGGCGGCCGGCGGCCGCGTCGCCTGAAGGTCGCTGACCGCGGCGGTCAGCTCGGCCTCCGCCGCGCTCCAGTCGCCGCCGGTCGTGAGCACCCCGCCGTAGGCGCTGCGGCAGACGCCCATCATGTGCCGGCTGCGCCAGCGGCCCGCGTATCCGCGCATCGTCTCGCACCACTGCGTCGCGCGGGGGAGGTCGCCGACCCCCTCGCACGCGGAGACCAGGAAGCACAGCGCCCAGCCGGGGGAGACGGCGAGGACGAACTCCTCGTGCGACGCCATCGCCGTCGCCTCGTCGAGCTGGCGCATCCCGTCGGCGACGCGGCCGCGCATCACGAGCGTGATGCCCTCCAGGGCGCTGCCGACCGCCTCCAGGTCGGGCACCCCGAGCTCACGGCCGAGGTCCGCCGCCCGGCGGGCGTGGTCGCCCGCGTCCGCGGGGTCCTCGAGGACGTGCATGGCGTGCTCGGCCTCCATGAGCGCGAGCCAGCCGTGATCGGCGCTGCGAGGCTCGTCGCGCAGCAGGCTGCGCGCCCGGCCGAGCCACCCGGCCATGACCGCGTCGTCGGCCCGGAAGTCGAGGACGTCGCTGGCGAGCCACGCGGCGGCGCGCCCGGCGTCCGAGCGCCGACCCTGCGCGTGGTAGCCGCGGTAGGCCCGCTCGCGCGCGCCGAGCGTCAGCTCCTCGTCCGCCAGCCACCACGCGGCCCAGGACAGGCCCTCCCACGCCTCGGGCGCGTCGCGCTCGGACAGCGCGGCCTCGAAGTGGCGCCGCGCGTCCTCCCACTCGGCCCGGTCGAGGGCGGCGCGCCCGGCGGCGAGCGGATCGGTCGGGGCCTCCGTGGTCCGCACGGCGCAACACTAGCCGCGTCCACGCGGCCCTGCACGTCACGCTCGACGCGCAGGGCGTGCCGTCGCCGGAGCTCCGCTCACCGCGCGACATGAGGAGCAGACCGCCGGCGCGGGCAGCGGCGGCGTCGGGCGTCAGGCGCGGCGTGGTCGACTCAGGCGGCTGGGGCGGCTCGCAACCGCCAGAGGAGGGCGGACGCGCCGAGCGCGCCGATCGCGATCGACGTGACCGCGACGGCGATGGTCAGCGTCGAGCCCGAGCCGAGGCCCTGGCCGAGCAGGGCGTAGGGCGCGGTGCGCAGCAGCGCGCCGACGGCCATGGCCCCGGTGAACGCGCGGATGCGCACGGGCGACAGGCCGGCGGCGTAGTGCAGCCAGGAGGCGGGCACGCCGGGCATGAGCCGGGCGGCGAGCATCGCGGAGAACCCGCGCCGCTCCAGCACGCCGGCGAGCCTCCGGTAGCGCCGGCTGCGCAGCAGGATGCGCTCGACCGGCTTCCTGGCCACCGTTCGCGCCAGCACGAACGCCATCAGCCCGCCGAGGATGGCGCCGCCGATCGCCAGCGCCGTCCCGCCAACGGCCCCGAACGCCAGCCCGCCGGCGGCGGCGAGCACGGTCCCGGGAAACAGCGCGGGTGTCAGCAGCGCCCAGGCCGCGACCGCGATCGCCGGCCCGAGCACTCCCAGCGCGATGATCGACTCGCGCAGGGCGTCCGGGGAGCGGGGCAGCAGGAGCGCGGCGGCCGCGAAGGCGGCGGCGACGACCACGATCAGGCCGGCGATGCGGCCGACGGTCATGCCCCCAGGATAGTGGCGGAGCTCGACCCGCCATGATCGGGAGATGGCGCTCCATGACGTGTCGTGCGTCGTCCACGTGCACACCACGTACTCAGACGGCACGGCCACGGTGGCGGAGGTCGTCGACGCCGCCCGCGCGACCGGCGCCGACGCGCTCCTGCTCACCGACCATGACACCCTGGCTGCGCGGCGCGACGGCTGGGAGGGCATCCACGACGGCGTCCTCGTGCTGGTGGGCATGGAGGTCAGCCCCAAGCACGGCCATTACCTGGCGTTCGGCATCGAGCGCGAGATCCCGCACGCCGGTCGTACCGCCGCCGAGATCGCCGCCGCCGTCCGGACCGCCGGCGGCCTCGGCTTCGCGGCGCATCCGTTCTCGCGCGGGGGCCACATGCTCGTCCCCGCGCTCGCCCGCCGGATCGTGCTGCCCCATGGCTGGCCTGCGATCGGCGAGCCCGGCGGGTGCGACGGCATCGAGCTGTGGAGCCTCACCACCGACGCCGCCGAGGCGTGGCGCACGCCGGCCGACGCGGCGCGCTGGCTGCGCGACCCGGCGGCGGCGATCGCGGGCGGCCCGCCGGCGCGCCATCTGCGCGCCTGGGACGCGCTGTCGGCGCGACGGCGCCTACCCGCCATCGGCGGGCTGGACGGCCATCAGCCCGGGGTGAGGGTCCGCGGTCGGGTGCGGTCGCCGCTGACGCACGAGCGCACGTTCGACCTGCTGCGCACGCACCTGCTGTGCCGGGCGCCGCTGACCGGGGACGTCGAGGCCGACCGGCGCAACCTGCTCGACGCGCTGTCGTCCGGATCGGCGTGGCTGGCGTGCCCGCACGTCGCACCGGCCGAGGGCGCGCGGTTCTGGGCGCAGAGCGCGGACGGCGCGACCGTCGCCATGGGCGCCGACGCGCCGGCCGGCGACTGGACGCTGCACGTGCGCCTCCCGCGCGCGGCCGACGTGCGGGTGCTGCGCGACGGGGCGGTCGTCGCGGAGTCGGCGGGCGACGCGCTGGAGCTGCGCGTCACCGAGGCCGGCGTCATGCGCGTCGAGGCGCGCGTCGGCGGACGGCTGTGGCTGCTGTCCAACCCGGTCCATCTGCGCTGAGCGGGCCGGCTGCCGGGCGGGCTGCGGTTACCATGCTCCCGGTCCACCGGAGAGCGCTTTGATCAGCACGAATCAGTTCAAGAACGGCAACCACATCGACGTCGAGGGCACGGTCTACAAGATCCTCGAGTTCCAGCACGTCAAGCCAGGCAAAGGGGGAGCGTTCGTGCGCACGAAGCTGCGGCGCGCCTCCGACGGCAACGTGATCGACCGCACCTTCCGCGCGGGCGAGAAGTTCCGCTCCGTCCGCACCGAGGCGCGCAAGATGCAGTTCCTCTACGCCGACGGCACCGAGGCGCACTTCATGGACACGTCGAGCTACGAGCAGCTCGCGGTGCCCGAGGCGGGCGTCAAGGACGCGCTGCGCTGGACGAAGCCGAACGACGAGGTCGACGTGCTCTTCATCGACGGGCAGCCGGGGGACCTGCAGCTCCCGTCGTCGGTGGAGCTCGAGGTCACCGAGACCGAGCCGGGCCTGCGCGGCGACACGGCGTCCGGCGGCGGCAGCAAGCCGGCGACCCTCGAGACCGGCGCGGTGGTCAACGTCCCGCTCTTCGTCAACGTCGGCGATCGCATCAAGGTGCAGACCGCCAGCGGCGACTACATGAGCCGGGCCTAGCCCCACGTGGCCCGCCGTTCCGAGCAGCGTCGCGCGGCGGTCTTCGCGCTCTACCAGCACAGCCTGAACGGGCGGCCCGTCTCCGAGACGCTCGCGCGAGACGCCGCGCCTTTCACGCGCAGCCTCGCCCACGCGGCGGAGGACTACGCGCCCGACACCGACGCGATCATCGAGCGCCACGCCCGCAACTGGTCGGTCGAGCGCATCGCGCCCCTGGAGAAGGCGATCCTGCGCGTCGCGCTGACCGAGATGCTGCACCCCGACGCGGTCCCCGCCGACCGGCCGATCCCGCCGGAGGGGGCGATCGAGGAGGCGGTGAAGACCGCCAAGACCTACGCTGGGGCGCAGGCCCCGAAGTTCGTCAACGGCATCCTCGCGGCGGCACTGCGCGAGATGCGGGAGGATCCAGAGCCGTGACCGATCTCGACCGCCTCATCGACCGCCTGGAGCGCGCCGCCGAGCAGTTGCGCTCCGGGGACCTCTCGCCCGACGCCGCCGCGACCCTCGTCGAGGACTGCGCCGCGCTGGCCTCCGAGGCGGGCGCCGAGCTGGACCGCCGCACCCGGGAGGCGGCGAGCGAGCCTCCGCCCGGTCAGGACGCGCTGCTCTGAGCTCGTACCCCGACGACCTGCGGGCGCTCGTGGAGGACTGCCTCGCGACGCTCCGGTTCTCCGACGACGGCCTGACCGACGGGCTGGAGGAGGCCATGCGCTACAGCCTCCTCGCAGGGGGTAAGCGCGTGAGACCCGTCCTCGCCCTCGCGACCGCGCGCGCCCTGGGCCGCGAGGCGACCGAGGTGCTGCCCATCGCCGCCGCCATCGAGCTGATCCACACCTACAGCCTCATCCACGACGACCTTCCCGCGATGGACGACGACGATCTGCGCCGCGGACGTCCGACGTGCCACAAGAAGTTCGGCGAGGACGTCGCGATCCTCGCCGGCGACGCGCTCTACGCCGAGGCCTTCCGCCTCGTCCTCACCCGGCAGCAGGCCGAACCGGCGCACCTGCGCGACGCGCTCGCTCATCTCGCCGGCGCCACCGGCGTCAACGGCATGGTCGGGGGCCAGTGGCTCGACGTCGCGGCCCGCGACGTCGACCTGCGCGAGCTGCACGCCCTGAAGACCGGTCGCCTGATCGCCGCGTCGATCGAGTCCGTGCTGCTGCTCAGCGGACGCGATGCCGAGCCGTGGCAGCCGTACTGCTCCGAGCTCGGCGTCCTCTTCCAGATCGTCGACGACATCCTCGACGTCACGGGCACCGACGCCGCGCTCGGCAAGCATCCGGGCAGCGACGAGCGGCACGGCAAGCGCACCTACGTGAGCGAGTTCGGCCTCGGCGGAGCGCGTACCATGGCGAGGGTCTCCCACGGAAAGGCCCGTGCGGCGCTCGCCGCAGCCGCGCCCGACGGTGCGCCCGAGCTGAGCCAGATCACCGACTTCATCTTCACCAGGAGCTCATGACGCGCATCCTCGACCGCATCGACCGCCCGCAGGACCTCCACGGCCTCTCCGAGGACGAGCTGGCGCAGGTGGCGCAGGAGGTGCGCGAGCACATCATCGAGACGGTGGGGGAGATCGGCGGCCATTTCGGGGCCAACCTCGGCACCTGCGAGATCGCCGTCGCGCTGCACTCGCTGCTGGACTCGCCGAAGGACAAGATCCTCTGGGACGTCGGCCACCAGGCCTACCCGCACAAGATCCTCACCGGCCGCCGCGACGAGCTGGCCACGATCCGCCAGTACGGGGGCCTCGCGCCGTTCTGCGCGATCCAGGAGTCCGAGCACGACATCATGGGCGCCGGCCACGCGTCCACGTCGATCGGCTACGCCGTCGGCCTGAAGGAGGGCATGCGCCTCCGCGGCGACCGCCTCGAGGACCAGGGTCGCGTCGTCGCGGTCATCGGCGACGGGGCGATGACCGGCGGGGTCGCCTTCGAGGCGATCCACCAGGCCGGCGGCCTCGGCACCCCGATGGTCGTCGTCCTCAACGACAACGGCATGTCGATCGCGCCGAACGTCGGCGCCCTGTCGCGCTACTTCAACCGCGTCCGCATGAACCCGAAGCTCTACCGGGCGCGGGAGGGGGTCGAGGAGCGGCTCACGAAGCTGCCCGCCGGCCTCGGCGCGGCGTTCGAGCATCTCGGCCCGCACCTGAAGGAGTCGATCAAGGCGTTCTGGGCGCCGGGGCTGCTCTGGGAGGAGCTCGACTGGGCGTACATGGGCGTCATCGACGGCCACGACACCCGCGCGCTGCGCGAGGCGCTCACCGAGGCGCTCGACGCCCAGCGGCCGGTCGTGGTGCACGTCGCGACGGTGAAGGGGAAGGGCTTCGAGGCCGCCGAGCTCGGGGGCCTCGAGGGCATGGAGAAGTGGCACGCGGCCAAGCCCAAGTCGATCGCCAACGGGGCGCCCGCCGTGATGGCCAAGCCGCCGAAGCCGGCGGCGCCGACGGTCCCGCAGTACACGCAGGTGTTCGGCGAGGCGCTGGTGCGCGAGGTCGAGCGCGACCCGCGCGTCGTCGGCATCACCGCCGCGATGAACTCGGGCACCGGGCTGAACCTGCTGCAGAAGGCGCGCCCCGACCACTACTTCGACGTCGGCATCGCCGAGCAGCAGGCGATCCTGTTCGCCGCCGGCCTGGCGCTGGAGGGCGCCAAGCCGGTCTGCGCGATCTACTCGACGTTCCTCCAGCGCGGTTTCGACCAGATCGTCCACGACGTCGCGCTGCAGTCGCTGAACGTCGTCTTCGCGATGGACCGCGCGGGCCTCGTCGGCGACGACGGCCCGACCCACCATGGCGTCTTCGACATCGCCTACCTGCGCCCGCTGCCGAACATGGTGCTGATGGCGCCGCGCGACGAGGCGCAGCTCGTGCACATGCTCCACACGGCGCTGCGTCACGACGACGGCCCGGTGGCGCTGCGCTACCCGCGCGGGGAGGGCGTCGGCGTGGATCTGCCGGCCGCCCCGGCGGCGCTGGAGATCGGCACCGGGGAGATCCTGCGCGAGGGGGACCGGGTCGCGATCGTCGGCTACGGCACCGGGGTGGGCAAGGCGCTCGAGGCGGCCGAGCTGCTCGCCGATCACGGCATCGACGCGACGGTCGCCGACGCGCGCTTCGCCAAGCCGCTGGACCTGGC